>NZ_DAIDMN010000021.1 GCF_027448985.1 Sulfurihydrogenibium sp. | reverse complement strand
CCAGTGGTAGTTTTACTTTATGATACCACTGGAGGTTTTTTATTTCATCTTTTTTTCGAATTGGAAATTAGGGTTATATTATCAAAATCAATAGTTGGGAGGTATGTGTTATGGAAATGTACATTGTATTTTTGGTTCTTTTTACGTTGGTAATGGTAGCATACGTTGCTTACTTTGTAAAAAAATCAAAAGAAGAGTTGGCTGGCAAGGTTGAAGAAATCTCATGTAAAATCGACCCACTCGTTCAAAAAGTAAGTGGGGAAAAATATGTGTGTAAAGAAGATAAAATTGAATTTATAACGGAAGAAAAAAAGTAAAACAAAAAAAGGGGGGAAATCCCCCTTTAATTAAAGTGGATGGAGAAAACGTTCATATCTTCCGTTGTATTTACTTTTATTTTAAACCCGTATTTTTTGCAGATTTTATAGACAATAGACAGACCCAGACCTAAACCTTCCGTTGTTCCGGATTTATCTTCTCTATAAAATTTTTCAAATACCTTTTTTAAATTTTCTATCTTTTTTCCAGTGTTTGATATTTCAACACTGTTTTTTAATATATCTATCTTAATAAACCCGTTTTTTACATTATACTTTATCGCGTTATCTATCAAGTTTGAAAAGCATACTTCCATATCTGTTTTGTTTGCATTTACTATAAGGTTATCTTTCTGGTTTATTTTAACTGATATGTTTTTCTCTTTTATTTTTGTTTGAAATTTATTAATAATATTCTCTATAATATCTTTTATGTTAACCTCTTCAATATCTTCTTTTGAGATGCTTTTCAACGCATCTATATTGGAAGTTATATTTTTCATGTACTCTAAGTTTTTCTCTATTTGGTCCAAATGGTTTTCGACATTTTGAAAATTTTTATATTTCATAAGGTAAAGGTTAGTATTTATAATGGAGATAGGTGTTTTCAAGTCGTGGGAGACTATGCTTAATGTGTGTTCTAAACTGTCTTTCTGTTCTTTTATAGGTTTTAAAAGTCTTCCGGATACAGAAAAAGCCAAAAATCCGGATAAAAAAATAACCGCCAACGATGATAAAATTATCGAATTTCTCAATTTTTTTAAATCTTGGTTTATTTTGGATATATCATAACCAATTACTATGTAGTATTCGTTTTGACTTTTATAAAGGTAGCTGAGAATATAAAAATTTCCCTGCACGTTTGTTCCTGTTTTCAAAGATATCTTTTCTTTATCAAAATTAGAAAAATTTAAACTTTTACCATTTAAGTTATTCAAACAAAATTTTTTCTTGTTTTCCATGTTATATATGCAAAAAAACGAACCTTCTTTTAATTGGGTATTCATAACATTTTTTAGGTTATCATCTAAGTTTGGTAAGATTTCAAAGAGTGTACTTTTTAGTTTATCTTCTATCTCTACGTATTTTTGGTTTTCATATACCAAATAGATGGAAAATGATAAGATAAAAACAATTATGGAAGATATAAAAATAAGAAAAAATGTGATTTTTAACCTAACTTTTTCTATATCGTCTAAATTTTTGATTGTATCAATCAATTCTGTATCCCATTCCGGATAAGGTTTTTATTATCGTTTTTTCTGGGTCTATTAGCTTTCTCAAAAGCTTGATGTTAGCCCTTAAAGTTTCGTTTGATGGAATTTCTGTTATCTCCCAACATTTTCCATAAAGCATCTCGTATGTGACCACTTTTCCTCTGTTTCTTACCAACTGTTCTAAGATACAAAAAAGTTTAGGGGGAAGTTCTACCAACTGACCGTTTTTTCTAACTATCCTTGATGATAAATCTATTTCTAAATCTTCAATTTTTATTAAATCTTCTTTTTCAGTAGATATTCTTCTTCCTATTGCTTTTATTCTCGCTAAAAGTTCTTCAACTTCAAATGGTTTTGTAATGTAGTCATCTGCTCCTATTTCTAGTCCTTTGACTTTATCTCTTAATTGGTCCTTTGCTGTAAGCATTATTATAGGTGTTTTTATTCCTTTTTCTCTTAACATTTTTGTAAGGGCAAAACCATCTATATCCGGAAGCATCACATCCATAACTATTATGTCGTAAGAAGAGTTTTCCACAAAATTTAGTGCTTCATCTGCATCAAATGCCCCATCGACTATATGTCCGTGAAGTTGAAGGATTTCTTTTAAAGAGTTGTTAAGAGCTATGTTATCTTCTACTATCAGTATCTTCATTTTCCACCCTTTGTAAATATTTTTTCTTTATATAAGATAATGCATCTTCTTTAGTTTTTAAAGAGTTTTCTAAGTATCTTTTAAAAGTATCATCTAAAATCTCTTTAAAAATTCTTGATGGTTTTAATCCCATCTGTATTAAATCTTCTCCTTTTATTAAGGGGTTTTTCTCTTTTTCAACTATATCTAATATGATTTTTAATTTGTCTTCATTTAACAGGGTTAGTAAAGCCGGAAGAAAGTCTTTATTAAAAGATTTTATTGTTTGGTATATTTTAAACTTTTCTTGGGTTTGAGAGATTGTTTCTAAGTTTGTGTAAAAATCATTTATGTATTTTGCTTCTTTTTCAAAATGATATTTTTTCAAATAGTTAAAAATAACTTCCAAAGGAAACCCCGATAGAAGGATATACAGATAGTTAGATGCTTTTGGAAAACTTGTATTAAGTAGTTTTTCCAACAATAAAAAATTATCTTTTAGCTTTATTAGAAGTTCTTTTTTAACAGAATCTACACTAAGTCCGGAAAAAAGTTTGTATAGGATTTTATACTTATCCATCAATATAAGAATATCAATTACTTTCTCTTCATTAAAGGTTAGGTTTAGTTCCAAGTTTATTCTTCCGGTTGGAGCAAAGTTTAATAAGTCTTTTTCTATGGCATGATTTAAAAGTTGTTGGGTTTTTTTCTCAAGTTTAAAATTAAATCTTCCTGCGAATCTCAATCCTCTTAAAATTCTTATAGGGTCTTCTACAAAGCTTAAAGTGTGAAGTACCCTTATTCTTTTTTCTTTTATATCAACAAATCCATTAAAGTAATCAATAAGCTTTCCAAAGTTAGATTTTGTAATCTCTATTGCCAATGTGTTTATGGTGAAATCTCTTCTGTATAAATCTTCAAACAAACTTGCTTTTTCTACCCTTGGATAGGAGCCGGGGGATTCGTACTCTTCTTTTCTTGCTGTTGCAAAATCCAACTTTATCTTATTTTCAAGAGTTATATTACCTGTCATAAACTCCGGATATATATGAAAGTTTAAGTTTTTTGCCTTTGCAAAATTTCTGACTAAATCGACCGCTGACCCTTCAACTATGATATCAATATCCAAACTTTTCTTTCCCATTACAATATCTCTCACTACACCACCAATTATATAAGCTTTGTATCCAAGTTTTTCCGCATACTCTCCAACTTCTTTGATTATGTTGAATATATCTTTTGGAAAAAACTCTCTCAACTTATTTGAATAGTCTAACACCTTAGGTTTAGAAATTGGTTGAAATACAGGTTTGTCTTCCAATATTCCGGATATAAAGTTTATAAAATCTTTTTTGTAAACAACACCTTTGTAGTATCCTTTCTTTACAACCGGAAGAATTTCTAAGTTGTAAGATGAAAAAGTTTTCAAAAGCTGGATAAAATTTGTGTTCATTGGAATAGTTATCATCTCTTCTGAAAATGTTATAGCATCTTCGTTTTCTAATTTGTGTTTTATTGCATTATTTACTACTTTCTCCGTTAAAACTCCTACGTACTTTCCTTTTTCTACGACTACCGCGTATTTGAAATCTTTTAATATATTTTTTACTTCCCTTATTTTTACATTTGATTCTACAACAGGTAAGTCGTTTTTTAGAAAATTTAAAACAGATTGTTGTTTTCCTAAGAGAAATGACAGTAAGAAGTTTTTTATCTCCGGATAATCAAAACCCACAATTACAGCAGATGCTGCAAATGGATGTCCACCACCGTCAAACTCTGATAAAATCTTTCCAACATCTATTTTTTCATCTTTTGACCTTCCTATTATAACTTTTTTTGATTTTTGATTTACAACAAGAAAGTACGCATCAGCTTCTTCAAAAGTTTTTACATACTTTAAAAGCCATGCAATATCTTTTGTGTATCTTTTAGTGATAGATGATATAAAAACTTTTTTATCTTCCGTGATTAGTGGTTCTGTATTTTTTATTATCTCTTTTAAAATTTCTGTATCTTCCAAATCAAATGTATCTGTAACTATTTTTTTTAATTTTAATACATCTAATCCGGATTTAAATAGGTAGTAAAAAGCTTTAATATCTCGTGGTGTTGTTCCTTTGAATTTAAAACCACCTGTATCCTCGTATATTCCAGAAGATAGTATGGTCGCGTCATCTTTGTCTATACTTATTTTTTTTCTTTTTATCTTTTCCACTACAACGGTAGATATAGAACCTGTTTTATACAGGTGTTTTTTAACATTTTTGTTTAAAGAAAAGTTTTTTTTGGGATGGTGGTCAAAAATCTCAATAGGAACATTTTTTATTAAATCTGGAACATTTTGAGAATCAACTAAAAATACCTTTTCAACTTTGTTTAAATCTAAATCTTCTTTTTTCATCACCTTATCTTTTATCTTAGTTTCATAGATTTTCAATAGTTTTCTTACTTTGTATTCAAAGCTGTTTGGAAGGAGTATGTATGTATCCGGATATAAAAGTGTCAAACCGTAAGCTGATGAAAAAGCATCTAAATCTGCCCCTTCATCTAATATCACGACTTGCAAATTTTTCTCCTTTGATATATAATGTTTATCTACTTGTTGCCCAGGTGGCGAAACTGGCAGACGCGCTGTCTTGAGGGGACAGTGCCCGCAAGGGCGTGTGGGTTCAAATCCCACCCTGGGCACTAAAAAAAACTATTCTCCAGCTACCGTTAGTCCCTCAACTACCACGGAAGGACTTCCTACATTACCATAAAACTTCAAATCGTTTCCAACTAAAACTATATTTTTCAATATATCTAAGAAATTCCCAGCTATGGTAATACCTCTTACAGATTTTACAATTTCTCCTTTGTGGTACATTATTCCGGATGCACCAAGTGAAAACTCTCCAGATATAGGGTCCGCTGTGTGAAGACCCATCAAATCAACTATGTATAAAACCTCATCTGCTTGACTTAAAAACTCTTTTATATCATCATTTCCATTCTCTATGTAAAAGTTTGTAATGTCAACTGAAGGTAAAGACCTAAAATCATTTCTAACGGCGTTTCCAGTTGATGACAATCCGGTTTTTTTGGCTGTGTAAAGATTATGTAAAAAACCTTTAAAAACACCGTTTTCAACAAGAATATTTTTTCTCTTTACAACCCCTTCTGCATCATAGGAGGAAGAGTAAAGCCCTTTTGGATATCTTCCGTTATCTACGATATTTATTTTTTCATAGGCTACTTTTTCGTCTATCATATCTTTAAAAAGAGTTTTACCTTTTATCAGTGCATCTGCTGTAAAAGCGTAGGAGAAAGTAGATAAAAGCTCAGTCATCGCATGAGGAGCAAAAAGAACCATCATCTTTTTTGTAGAAATTGTTTTAGCATTTAGTAAAGCTGTAGAATGAAAAACTGCTTCCGATGCTATTTCTTCAAGGTTTAAATCTCCTAAAAATCTTGCTGAGTTGTAACTCCATGCGATTTGTGAATCTGTACCTTCCACTGCAACAGCAGAAACCATGGCAGTGTAATAGGTCCCTTTTTCTTCTATCTTTATACCGTATGAGTTTACAAGAGTTGTATAAACTATATTTTCTATAAAGGTAGAGCTTCTAACAGCTTTGATTCTCTCATCCTTTAATTTAACTAATTTTTCTAACTCTATAGCTTTTTCTATCTTTTCTTCAAAAGGAAGATTTATTGCAAAGGTATCAAAGTACTCTACTTTTTCTGTCTGCTGTAATTTATCTAACAGATAATTCCCATCATCTTTTGATGTTATCTCTGACAACGCTTTAGCAGTTTCTATAGTCTCGTTTATTGCATCTTCTGTAAAAGATGTTGAATACGCAAAACCCTGTGAAAAATCATTTAAAACTCTGATACTAAATCCATTATCTTCTGCAGATGAAACTTTTTCTAGTTTAAAGTCATTTGACTGGGCTTTTAACTTTTTGTTTTTAAGATAAAATATTTCCCACCCATAACCTTTTAACTTTTTTTCTGCAATATCTATAACCTTTTCCAACATACTACTTCATCCTCTCTTTTAATTCTTTTGGAATTTTTATAACTTTTCTTGTATCTCTACTGATACAGCAGTGTTTTGTTTCTCCTACAGCACATAAATCGTTTTCAACAAAAATGTCATATCTAAATTTAAAAAAATAGCTGTCTGATTCAACAAGGGAGTACTTGATAGAAAAAATATCTCCAAATTTTAAAGGTTTAAGATACTCAACAAAAAGGGAAAGAAGTACAACATCCACTTTTAACTCTTCTCTAAGTTTTGGATATGGATATCCTATCTGTTCTAAATAGTATCCTCTTGCTTCTTCAAAAAAACGGGGATAGTTTGAGTGATGAACTACCCCTTGAGCATCCGTTTCATAGAAGTTAACTTTTCTAACATACTCAAATATCATTACTCAAAATCTTCTGTTTCTCCAAGAAGTATATCTGCTGTTGATTTACATCCTTCTATAAATCCTAAGGTTAAATCATCAAGTTGGGCAGTCATCGTTGGAACTTCTTCGTAATTTTTATTTTCAAAGTCTTTTTCAGATATAAAAGCAACGGAAAATGATGCTTTATTTATTAATGATTCCCAACTTTCTCCGTATGGAAGAGCGAAAAAGATTTCGCTATCTCCTATGTAAACTGTCATCAAAATGTATAACTCTTCATCTTCTTCATCGTAATCAACGTCAACGTCTAACTCTACATTCTCTTCTTGATTTTCTACTAAGGATAAAAGATGTTCATCAGGTTCCACTAAAACTATAATTTCTCCTTCTTCTGTCTCTAAAATCTCATAAGCTTGATAGATGTTTTCCATAGTTACACTCCTTTATTCAACAAGTTTTTTTGCTTCTTTTATTAACTTTTCTGTAATTTTTAAAGATGGTGTCTCTGCGTATATTCGTAAAACAGGTTCTGTTCCAGATGCTCTTAAAAGTAACCAACTATCATCTTCAAATATAAATTTTACACCGTCTGTTGTATCTTTTTCTTTTACTTTTAGTCCTGCAAACTCTTTTATATCCTTTTCTTTTAAGGATTTTACTAAATCTAAACCTTTACTTCCTTCAACTTTCAAGTCTTCTCTTTTGTAGTGTGCTTCTCCAAACTCTTTGAATAAATCCTTTATTATTTCATTTAAAGGTTTTCCATACAACATCAGCATCTCTAACATCAACATTCCGGATAAGATGCCATCTCTTTCCGGAATATGAAATCCAAAGCCGTATCCTCCGGATTCTTCCCCACCAAAAGCTACAGTCTCCTTCAACATTATATCTGCAACGTATTTAAATCCAACAGGTGTTTTATGAATTGTAAGTCCTTCTTTTTTTGCTATCCTGTCTGCTAAATATGTTGTGGAAACCGTTTTTACAACACTTCCTTTGAATTTTCTATTTCTAACTGTATGAAGAAGTAATAAAGCGTATAGAATCTGTGTACTTACAAACTCTCCACTTTCAGATACTACACCTACTCTATCAGAATCTCCATCGTTTGCTATTCCTATATCAGATTCTGTTGCTACAACTTTTGCCTTTAAAAGAGATAGGTTTTTATCTATGGGTTCCGGATGATGTCCACCGAAATAAGGGTCTTTAAAGTGGTTGATTTCTATTACATCTATAAAAGTATTTTCTAAAAGTTTGTTGTATATACCTATTGAAGTTGCAAACATAGGGTCGTGAACCAACTTTATCTCTTTTTGTTTAAAAATAGAGTAATCAAAGTAGGATTTAACTTTTTCTAAATAGTGAGTGGTTAAATCTAAAAATTGAAAGTCCTTCTTTCCTTTATTAACAGAGGTTTTCCCTATCCTATCTTCAACATCTTTAATTATCTCAACTGTGGCAGGACCACCATAACTTCCTTTTATCTTATAACCGTTGTATTTATATCCATTATGGGAAGCTGTAATCATAACACCTTCATCAGCCTTTAAAGATAAAACAGCGTACGATAAAGCAGGAGTAGTACAATGTCCTTTAGATACGATAACTTCAAAACCATTTGAAGAAAAAACTTCTGCAACTGCTAACGCAAAATCCTCCGACAAAAACCTTGTATCGTAGCCAACAACAACCTTTTTCCCACCTCTTTCTTTTAAGGAATCAGCCTGAGCTTGTGCTATTTTCTCTACATTTTCAAATGTAAACTCTTGACCTATTATTGCTCTGAATCCATCTGTTCCAAATTTTATCATTTATTTCCCCGTATTTAGATATTTTTTCTCTTTTCTTTTACTTGATAGTATACATCATTTAGTATTAGTTTTACAAGTTCAGTGTAATCTTTTGCAAAATTATCAACTTGTCTGTTTTCAATCATGACTCTCCATAGATAGGGATTGTTTCCTACAACAGCAGTTCCATCTGGCACAGGAGATATACTTAAATTTACAATAACAAGTGGGACAACCGACGGTGATAAGGTTTTTGCTTTTTGTAAATAATCCTTTGAGTATATCTGAACCAAAAAGTAGTTGTCTTCTGTGTATATTTCTCTGAATTCAAAGTTATTTTTTTGAGATACGTTTTTTAACTCGTTAAAATACTCCTGAGGAGTTATTTTTGGATAAGCATACTCAATGAGAGCCTCTTGTCTTACTTTGCCAACGGAAAGTTGATAGACGTAAAGAAAAACAAATATTAATGTTGCTATAATACCAAATCCGGTTAAAATGATAAAAGGATAGTTAAGTGTTTTCTTTCTTTGATTTTCCATTTCGATTTTCCTGTATCTGTTTTTGTCTTTGCTTTTCTTCGTTATAACTTGCTTTTATGGATAACCCCCAAAGTAATCCAACGATGATAACCATCCAAGTAAAAAATATGATTCCTGCCAACTCAAACCAGCTGCTTTCAGTTTCCATTGATTTACTCCAAAAAATAAATATAACTAAAAAAATTTTATCATAGAATTAAAAAGATGTTATGTTTGTTCTAAATTTTGAGATGATATTCTTTTTCCGGATTTTCTTGACCTTACTCTGAATTTAATATTTTTCTCTTTTTCTTTCATAAATTTCGGAACATAATAGATTAATGCCAACACTCCTAAGAGAATAGATAAACCTAGGTAATCATGAAATTTTAGCCCAGGAGCTTTTATAATAACTTCTCTTAAAATCGCAATCAGAGTTGTTTTTACGATTAAAGAGGTATCTATTATTCTTTGAGTGAGGTATACTATATTTAACCTAAACAACTCTGCAAGAATAAATACGTATAGAAATTTTGGAATCAAGTCCATGAAAGAATATTTATGACTAAAAGTAGCTTGACCTAAATCAAACAAAGCCATTAAACTTAAGACAAATAAAATAATGGTTAGAATTACTATTATTAAATCTTCGAAAAACTCAAATAAATCTCCTAACTTTTGATGAAGTTTATGAGGTTCTAATATTCTCTTTATTAAACTCAAATCAAACTCCAATTGATTTTGAAAAGGGAGGTAAAGCCTCCCTTTTTTAATGGATATTATTTTACCTCAATTTTAACTTCTTTTTCAGTTGTAGCTTTTGGAATAACCAACTTTAAAATTCCATCTTGATACTCAGCTTTTGCTTCTTCTATTTTTACATCTGCTGGTAAAGGTATAACTCTTTCAAATTTTCCATAGAATCTTTCACTTCTGTAATAGTTTTCTTCTTTTTTCTCTTCTTCTCTCTTTACTTCTCCTCTGATTACAACGCTGTTATCTTTTACTTTTACTTCGATATCTTCCTTTTTAGCTCCCGGAATCTCCGCTTCAATAATTATGTTGTTGTCTTTCTCATAAACGTCAACTCTTGGAGCCCAAGCTACAACTTCTGTTGTAACTTCTTGTTGAGGAACTAACTCCTTGAAAATTCTGTTAATTTCATTCTCAAGTCTTGCAAGTTCTCTCAATGGGGAAATTGCAAATGCTGGTATTAATCTTCTTTCCATGGTCCACACCTCCTAATTGGTTTTTAATTTTTAAGTTCAATATAAATATATTTCTTATATTAAATTTTGTCAAGTGTTTTTATATTACTATACTAAATATTTTAAATACTTTTAAATAGTTATTTTTTTCCGGAATACCTTTGTAAAATTTTACATCAAAAAAATTTTTTTGTTAAACTATTTTTGAATTAGAAAATAGAATTTTTTAAAAATGGAGTAAATAATGTCAAATTTGTTTAAGTTTGAAAGTTTAAAAAAGGATTTTTTAGAGTCTTTAAATAGCCAGCAATTACAGTTACTTAAAAATATAGCGTATTACTCTTCCTGTATATCAGACTTTTTGTTTAGACATCCGGATGAGCTTTTTTATTTAGAAAAGAGTTTAAATGAACCTTTACTTGGTAGAACAAAACTTGTTGAAGAAGCGTTAACTTTGTTAGATATACCAAAAGAAGAAGATTTTATAGCTAAATTAACTTACTTTAAGATGAAACATTTTAGCCGGATTGTAGCTAAAGATATTTACAAAAAACATCACTTGATACAGCTAACTGAAGAGTACTCTTACCTTGCGGATGCATGTTTTGAGGTTGCGTATAAAAGAGCTTATAAAAAATATTTTGAAAAATTTGGAAATCCAATTGAAGAAGAAACAGGAAATGTAGCCAAAGCTTCCGTGATAGCATTAGGTAAACACGGAGGAACAGATTTAAATTATTACTCAGATGTAGATGTAATGTACATTTACTCTGCGGAAGGAAAGACAGAGAAAGGATTATCCAATAGAGAGTTTTTTATAAAGGTGTTTACAGATGTGAATATCTATTTAACAAAAAGAAATTTTGAAGGTGTTGCTTGGAACGTAGATTTAGACCTTCGTCCGGAAGGAAAAAAAGGACTTTTGGCTTACAGCATTCCATTTATAGAAAGTTATTACTGGTCCGTAGGAAGGACTTGGGAAAGACATATGCTTATAAAAGCAAGACATGCAGCAGGAGATGAAAGTGTTTCAAAGGAGTTTTTATCTATCATAACCCCTTTCGTTTATAGAAAAAGCCTTAGTAAAGATATAGTAGATGAAATTTTTAACATGAAAAAGATGATAGAAGAATCAGCAAAAGCAAAATCTACAAATGAGATAGATATAAAAAAGTGTGAAGGTGGAATAAGAGAGATAGAGTTTACAGTTCAAGTTTTTCAACTTTTACACGGAGGACAAAATCCAAACCTTAGAGAAAGAGAAACTATAAGAGCTTTAAGAAACATAGTCCAAGCCGGATTACTACCTGAAGAAGATGGAAGAAAGTTAGAAGATGCATACATCTTTTTAAGAAAGTTAGAGCACGTCATTCAGCTGAAAAACTGTATTCAAACTCAGATTTTTAACTTACAGTACGCATCAGAATATGCTCAAAAATTAGGCTTTAAGGATACAGAAGAATTTTTAACAACCTTCAACAACCATAGGAAAAATGTAAAATCTATCTTTGATAGGATATCCGGAAAGAAAGAAAGAGAGTATACTCAACTTCAAATTTATATAATGACAAAACAAGATGAAAAATTAGCTGTAGATTATCTTAGCTCTTTAGGAGTAAAAGACGGAAAATGGGCTTTAAACATTATAGATGAGATATTTAACAATCCGGAATACTATTTACTTTCTGAAAGGGAAAAAACTTTAATTTTTGAGTTTTTACCAAATTTGGAGAATCATATAAAAAACTCTCCGGATAAAGAAAGCTTTCTTTTAAACATAAACAAACTTTTTGTAGAAGGTAACATTTACAGAATATTCTCAGCAGCACTGGAAAACAAATCCAAATTGGTAGACTTTATATTGGATATAGCAAAAACTTCCGATTACATAACAAACATAATATCAAAAGATACAGAAGTTATAGATTTTGCCTTTTCTTCCGGAAGACCACTGATTGATGAAAAAGACTTTTTGAAGGAGTTATCCATTATACAAATAGAAGATTCGGTAGAAAGACTAAAAAAACTAAAAAAAATTACAGAAGTTTTAGGAGCTTTAGATTACTTTGCTAATATAAAGTATTACTCTCCTGTTGCCAGACTAAAAAAGTTAAACAACATCATCACAAATCTTGCAGATTTTATTCTAAAACAACTTTACTCAATAAACGAAGGAAAAAACTTTGCTATTTACGGTCTTGGGAAACTTGGAAGTAGAGAGATGAACATAGGTTCAGATTTAGACCTTATCTTTGTATTTAAAGATGAAGAATCAAAAGTAAATTACTCAAAAGTACCCCAAAAGATAGTTCAAGACCTAACAAAATACACAAAAGAAGGACAGCTTTACCAAATAGACTTAAGACTAAGACCTTTTGGAAAATCCGGAGAACTTTCTCCATCAATAGATTTTTATAAAAATTATTTTTCCAAAGAAGCAAGAGTATGGGAAGTTCTTGCATGGACGAAATCACGATTTATCACAGGAGATGAAAATGTAAAAGAAGAGTTTGAAATGATTGTTAATGAATTTTTATTTACCAAACCTATTGATAAAACATTTAAAGAAGAGATGTTGGACATGAGACTAAAGCTCGAAGGAATAACAAAAGAAACAGAAGATACGATTGATATAAAATTAGGTAAAGGAGGAATTACAGATATAGAGTTTATGGTTCAGATGTTTTACCTTGAAAATAAAGACAGAAGGACAGGAATATTGGAAGGACTTTTAGATTCTGACCCAGATATAGTTGATGAGTATATCTTTTTAAGAGAAATAGAGACAAGACTTAGACTTGTAAAAGGCTCCTCCACATCAAAACTTGCCAAAAACGACAGTATTACACTAAGGATAGCTCAAACTTTTGATATGGACATAAAAGAATTTTGGAATAAAGTTAAAAACACGAAAGAAAGAATAAGATTACATTTTTTCAAAAATTTCAAATGAATGAAAGATATTTAGAATTACAGATTGATAAACCTTACGTAGTGGTAGGAGACATTCACGGTTGTTTTGATGAGTTTTATGAATTGGTTGAACTGTGTGAGAAAAGATACGGAAAAGAGGTTGTTATCTTCTCTGTAGGAGATACAATCGATAGAGGAGATTACAATATAAAAACTCTAAGGTACTGTATGGAGCTTTACAACGCAGGAAAATTTTACGAAGTAAAAAGTAACCATCTTGATAAATTTTATAGATATCTAAAAGGTAATAAAGTAAAAATATCCTATGGAATGCAAAAAACTGTTGATGAATTTTTGGCTCTTTCGGAAGATGTGAGGGAAAATCTAAGACAAGAGATTATAAATTACTATGAAAATCTACCTCTTTATATAATTATCAATAAAAAAGTCGTCGTTTGTCACGCTGGAATAAAAGATGAGTATATAGGTAAGGGAGATGATAAAGTAAAGAGCTTTGTTTTATACGGTCAAACAACCGGAAAATACACAGATAAAGGATTTCCGGAGAGGTTAGACTGGACAAAGGATAGAGTTGTAAATCCGGATAGTCCTAAGATAGTTTATGGACATGTTGTTTTTGAAGAGCCTTATATAAACAATCTTTGTTATGGAATAGATACAGGAGCGGTTTTAGGTAATAAACTCACCGGATACAACCCAGAAATGGATGAGTTTACCTTTGTTAAATCAAAGAGGCAGTATTACTTTTTTGAAGATTGATATATTTTGATAGATATGCAAAAATTAATATATAATAATTATTGCATTTTCTCATGATACTAACCTCCTCCTCCGGGGATTTTACCTCGGGGGCTTTTTAATCTCAAAAATAGCCACATCTGGAGGGCATTCTATCCTAACTGGTGGTCCACCAGTTCCAACTCCTCTACTTACAAAGATATAACTATCACCTTTTTGGATAAGTCCAAAGTCTGCTACAAAAATCTTTCTCAGTATATATTTAACAGGGAAAATAACACCTCCATGTGTATGTCCTGATAACATTAGGTCAAACTGTCCTACCAAACTTTCATCAAGTTTAGGTTGATGTTTTAAGAAGATTGTAAAATTATCTTTTTTCAGACCAAAAAAAAGGTCTTTTTCCGGATATTCTGCTATGTATCCAAGCCTAACACCATCTATATCATCAACTCCAACGATATTAATTCCATTTTCGGAAATAGTTTCGTTCCTTAAAAGTTTAAATCCGGATAAAATATGGAATTTTATGGCATCGTTGATATCTGTGTAGTACTCATGATTACCAAGGATTGCATACTTTCCAAGAGGTGGATTTATCTGATTTAAAAGATTTATATAAGATTGCTTAGTGGAAACCTTTCCATCAACAAGGTCTCCGGTTGATATGACAATATCCGGATTTTCCTTTTTATAAACATCCAAAATCATTTTTATTTTATCTTCTCTCATCACTTGGCTTAAATGTAAATCTGATATCTGCATTATCTTTACATCTTTCGGGACTTTATCTGAATAAATCACAAACTTATAAACTTTAAGGTTTAATGTTTCATAGTAACCATACACCAAAGATGTTATCGTAAGAGTTGATACAAAGATGAAAGCCAACTTAGATTTTAATGAAGGAAGAGGATTTATACCTAAAAATCTGTCAGATAGCTTTATGGCAAAATTATAGATGTCAACCAACATAAAGTAAAGGAAAAATAACATTATAAAACCCATCCACATTAAAATAAAAAATGAAAGATAGTAAAGGTCAAATCCGGATTTATCGTACAATCTGTAAAAATAAGGAGAAAAAATAAAGATTGGGGAGATAAGATAAAGGTAAAACCCAGTGATATTAAAAGCTTTTTTTAGCTTTTTTATAAAGTAAAAGTGCATAAAAGCGTATACAGAAAAAAATACTATAAAAAAAAGCATCATCTCTCCTTATCAAAAATATACTAAAATATATACCATAAATATTTTTAGAGGTAGATAAATGATAGGGAAGATAATTTGGGAAGCTTTCTCTGTAGCATTACTTTTGTATGGTTTGTATTTGGCTTATGTTTTTATGTGGTTTAGTATGTTTAGAATAATGGATATGGATATGGAAAAAGCAAAGTTAATATCCGGAACAGTTGCTCTTGTTATTCTTGTTGTTTCATCTGTAAGATGGTTTACAAAAAAACAAAAAGAGTTAAAAAATCTTAAACAGGAAAGCTAACTATGTTTCAAGAAATTGACGAAAATTTTTATATATTTTTAAATAACGTTGCAGGAGTAAAATTGATAAAAGAAAACGACAAGTATATCTGGCTTTTTTATACAAACCATCCAGAACCTCTTAAATCAAAACCATTTGATACAAAAGAAGATGCAGTAATCTGGTTTAAAAATATAAAATACAACTTTTACAGGAGTAAAGAATAATGTTTTTAGAGGCAATGCCACGAAACTTTGAAATTTTATGTAAAATCATAGACAAATCTCCGGATATAATCTTTACAATAGATTTAAATGGAAAGGTACTGTATGTTAACGATACGTTTACAGAAATTTTAGGTTATGAGAAAGAAGAAGTTATAGGAAAACATATAAGAGAGATAGCTACAGAAGAAAGTATATACAACGCCTGTATGATATCAGTAAAAAACACAGGAAAATGTCTCGACCAAGAAACTATCTTTAGAAAAAAGAACGGAAAACTAATACATGTTGTTAAAAATGTAAACGCCCTTTATAACGATAAAGGAGAGATAGAATACCTTATCGTAAATGCAAGGGATTTGACCAATATAGACAACCTGAATAAACAACTCTCAAAACTAACACAAGAGTTGGAAAAAAGGTACAATCTTATTTATCAAATTTTTTTGAATATCCATAATGCTGTTGCTATATTAGATAAAAATGGATATTATCTTGAACAAAATAAAGCTCATGAAGAGTTAATTGGATATTCTTTGGAAGAGCTTCTTGGGAAAACTCCTTCTATACACGTAAAAAATCCGCCATTAGAGAAGATTTTTGAAGAGATAAAGACAAAAGGCTCTTATTTAGGAGAGATTAAAATAAAAACAAAGTCCGGTGAATACAAAGATGTAGAACTTTTTGCTTTTGCAGTTTACGATGATAATGGTGAAATATCAAACATCATCGGAATAAAAAAAGATAAGACATTAGAAAAACAGCTTATCTATACAGATAAATTAACAGGACTTCCAAACAGAATAAAACTTATAGAAGATTTAAAAAATCTAATGAACTATAAAGTAATCCTTGTTAATATAGATTCTTTTAAAGAAGTTAACGATGTGTACGGAATAGAGATAGGGGATATCTTGCTACAAAAGATGGGAGAGAGGTTAAAAGAGATTGTATCGAAACATGATTTTAAGGTGTACAAACTCTCTGGAGATGAGTTTTTAATCCTTGTAGATAGATATATGCCTAAAAACTTAGTAGAAAAATTTATAAATGAACTTCTTTATACTGTCCAGTCAAAACCTTTTGAAGTAAATGATTTAACCATAAATTTAGATATAACCTTAGGAATTTCTGAAGGAAAATTTACCGATTCAAATGTGCTTGAAAAAGCTGATATGGCGTTAAAGTATGCTAAACAAAATAAGAAATCGTACATTTTTTACGATGAAAGTTTAAACATTCAAGAAAAGTATAAAAACAGTATCGTATGGGTAAAGAATCTAAAATCTGCCATAGAAGAAGACAGGCTCTTAGTTTACTACCAACCTATCCTAAACAACAACACAGGGAAAATAGAAAAGTATGAAAGTTTAATCAGGATGAGAATTGAGGATAAAATCTTTTCTCCTTACTACTTTTTAGATATAGCCAAAAAATCAAAACTCTATCCGGCTATAACCAAAAAGATATTTAATGAAGTGAGTAAACATTCAAAAGATTATGAAATTTCTATAAATCTTTCTATTTTGGATGTA
>NZ_DAIDMN010000020.1 GCF_027448985.1 Sulfurihydrogenibium sp. | reverse complement strand
CAGTGCTAAGGTTCCTGTCCTTGCCATTTCTCTTATACCAAATGGTTTTGTAAATTTAAATACGTTGGTACTTGATGAAGAAACAGCCGGAAAAGTTTTTAAATTTACAAAACCATTTCCTATAACTTCTGCGTTACCTTCTTTCGTTACAGAAACGTACCTTGTAAGGTTATCTCCCTTTTGGGAAACGAGTTTTATTTTATCATATTGAAGGTTTGTGTTGATTTTTATCTTTATACTTACTTTACTTTCGGGAATATCTTTTAGTTTGAAAAATTCATTGTTTTTCAAAGTTTTAAGTCTGTTATAGATATCTTCAGCATAGTTGACAGTAATACAGGAAGATGAGTAAGGGTTGTTTGCTTTGTATGTTTTTATACATAGGTTGTAAGACTTTCCTTCCCAACTTAAGGATGGATATACAACGTATAATGGCTCTTTTCCTTTTTCAAGGGATGTTGCTCCATCTATATTTTGGACTAAAAATTTTGTTAAGTATTCACTGTAGGATTCAGGAAGGTTTTCTACCGTAGCTTTTGCTATGGCAACCTCTTGGGCAAAAGCTGAAAAACTTAAAATAAGTAGTCCAGAAAATACCTTTTTAATCAAATCTCTCTCCTAATGACATTTTACTTGCAGCAGATTCTCTTACCATTGCTAAGGTTCCTGTCCTTGCCATTTCTCTTATACCAAATGGTTTTATAAGACTTATGAATGCTTCTATCTTGTCCTCATCTCCGGTTATCTCTACCGTGTAAGTATCTGTTGAAACATCTACCACTTTTGCTCTAAAAATACTAACAAGTCTCATTATTTCATCTCTTGTTCTGTCGTTTTCTGTGTGGATTTTTATCAGTGCAAGTTCTCTCTCTATGTGAGGTATTTCCGTTATGTCCCTTACCCTCAGTGTTTCTATCAATTTTCTTAGCTGTTTTATTATCTGCTCTATTACTCTTTCGTCACCATCTACTACTATTGTTATTCTGGCTATATTTGGTTCATGGGTTCTTCCAACTGTAAGACTTTCTATGTTGTATCCTCTACCAGCAAACAGTCCTGTTATTCTCGCCAGTACACCGAAGTTATGCTGAACCTTAACGGTGATTATATGCCTTCCTATCTTTTTCTCTGGTTGTGGTCTTTCTTTTAATACTTTAATCTCACTCATCAATATTACCCCACTAAGTACATAGTTTCTGCTTCACCTTTTTGTTTAGGTGTAAGTATCATCTCCCTATAGCTTTTTCCGGCTGGAACCATAGGTAAAACGTTTTCTTCTCTATCTACAACGAAATCCATTAAAACTGGTCTATCGTTTATTTCCATGGCTTTTGCTAAAACTTCCCTAACTTCTGATGGTTTTGTTGCTCTTAATCCTACAGCTCCAAAACTCTCAGCCAGTTTAACAAAATCCGGCTGTACCGATAAACAAACACTTGCGTACCTACTATCGTAGAAAAACTGCTGCCACTGTCTTACCATTCCTAAAAATCCGTTATTTATTATAGCAATTTTTACTGGAACTCTGTACTGGACAGCAGTTGCCAAATCTTGAACGTTCATTATAAATGAGCCATCTCCTTCTATTGCAAAAACGGTTTTATCAGGTCTTCCTATTTTTGCTCCTACTGCAGCTGGAAAACCAAATCCCATAGTTCCAAGTCCACCGGAATTTAAAAACTGTCTTGGATAACTGTATTTGTAAAACATTGCAGCCCACATTTGATGTTGACCTACTCCGGCAGATATGATTGCATCTCCGTTTGTTATGTTGTAAATCTCCTCTATTACGTACTGAGGCTTTATTATTTTATCTGATTTTCTGTAATTCAGTGGATGTTTTTCCTTCCATTCTTGGATTTGTTTTAGCCAGCTTTCTCTAGCAGCTATCCATTCTATAGGATTTTTTTCAAGTTCTTTTATAAGTTTTTGTAATACATTTTTGACATCCCCTACTATCGGGACATCAACCGTTATAGTTTTGCTAATAGAAGCAGGGTCAATATCTATATGTATTATTTTTGCTTCTGGAGCAAACTCTGATATTTTACCAGTTACTCTATCGTCAAATCTTGCTCCAACCGCGATAAGAAGGTCACTGTGATAAACAGCCATGTTTGCATAGTAGGTACCATGCATTCCAAGCATGTGTAAAGCTAATGGGTCCGTTTCCGGAAACGCTCCTTTTCCCATGTTTGTTGTAGTTACAGGTATTTGGGTAAGATGAGCTAACTTGTATATCTCTTCTGCTGCATCAGATAGTATCGCTCCTCCACCAACGTATAAAACTGGCCTTGTTGCTTTTCTAATAAGTTCTGCTGCTTTTTTTATTTGGATTGGGTTTCCTTCTATATGAGGGTTGTATCCTGGAAGGGATTCTTTTACTTCTTCATCTGTTGGTATTTTATATTCCGCTACTTGTTGAGTTATATCTTTAGGTATATCTACCAAAACAGGTCCTGGTCTTCCGGTTCTTGCAATGTAAAACGCCTGTCTTAAAATAAGGGGTAAATCTTTTATATCTGTAACTAAAAAATTGTGTTTTGTGATAGGTCTTGTTATTCCTATAACATCCGCTTCTTGGAATGCGTCCGTTCCTATATAGTGTCTTGGAACTTGACCTGTGATTGCCACAAGTGGAATTGAGTCCATGTACGCTGTTGCAAGTCCTGTAACAAGGTTTGTAGCTCCTGGTCCAGATGTTGCTATTACAACTCCAACTTTTCCAGTAGCCCTTGCGTACCCATCTGCCATATGACAAGCTGCTTGTTCGTGTCTTGTTAGGACGTTTCTAAATGGGGCATCAAAAAGAGCATCGTAAACTTCCATTATAGCACCACCTGGAAGCCCAAATATTGTGTCTACTCCTTCATGTATCAAAACATCTACAACTATATCTGCTCCTCTTTTCTTTTTCATCTTCAAAACTCCTAAAATTGAAAATAATTTAGAAAAATATTATAAATCTAAATCTTTTTTTGGTATGATTTTTATTGTATTCGTATATTTTAACATTTATTTTATAATGTCCAAAATTTGGTTTATCTTTTGTATGTTTAATACCGTTAGACTATCGTCTTTGTATTTGGTTGATGCTAATATTTTTGTTATACCTTTGCTTTTACACTCTTTTATTCTTATATCTTCAAAGTGAACGGACCTTACTTCTCCTGTTAATCCTAACTCTCCAAAAATTGCCATATCATCTGGAACTGGTATGTTTTTATACGCTGAGAATATTGCTGTTGCTACTGCCAAATCTACAGCCGGCTCGTCTATCTTTATGCCACCTACCACATTTACAAATATATCTTTATCTTTGAGGTTGATTTTAAGTTGGTTTTCCATTATTGCTGTAATTATGGAGATTTTATTTAGGTCTATCCCTTGACTTCTTCTTTGTGGAACCGGATAAAATGTTTTTGAAACCAACGCTTGAACTTCTACAAGTATAGGCTTCGAACCTTCCGTATAAGGAAAAATAACACTTCCGGATTGGTTTGCTGGTTTTTCCGATATGAAAAACCCAGATGGGTCTAACACTTCTTCCATGCCTTTATCTGTCATGTTAAAAACTGCTATCTCTCCAGATGAACCAAAACGGTTTTTTATAACTTTAAGTATTCTATAAGCATAACCTCTTTCTCCTTCAAACTGGGCTACTGTATCTACTAAATGCTCTAAAACTTTTGGTCCAGCTATGGTTCCCTCCTTTGTTACTTGACCTACAATCAAGGATATTATCCCTTTACTTTTTGAAATTTCAGTTATCTTACTGCTTACATATTTTACCTGTGAAACGGAACCTGCTGGAGATTCAAGATTTTCAGAGTAAACTGTTTGAACGGAATCTAAAACAATCAAACCTGGCTTGAGATTTTCTATCCCAGAAATTATATTTTCTAAATTTGTATCGGATAGAACGTAAAGATTGTCATTTAACGCACTTAACCTTTGGGCTCTTAGATAAACTTGATGAGAGGATTCTTCTGCTGAAATATAAAGGGTTTTATTTCTTTTTGCAAAATTTGATGCTACTTGAAGTAAAAGTGTAGACTTTCCTATCCCTGGCTCTCCGGATACAAGGACAACTTGACCGGATACAAATCCACCACCTAAAGCTTTATCAAGGCTATCAAATCCAGATTTTATCCTTTCTAAGCTTATATCACTTTTTAAGTTTGTAATTGGTTTTGGTAGAATCTCTCTTAAAGTGAAACTTTTTATAGCTTTTTTTTCTTCTACAATCTCTTCAACGACAGAGTTATAAGAACCACAAACAGAACATCTACCTACCCATGTAGGAAAAGTGGCTCCACATTCATTACATACATAAGTTGTCTTTAATTTAGATTTTTTCATTTTTTACTTTCAAAGCCTCTTGTTTTGCTATTTTATCACAGTACTCATTTTCAGGATGTCCTGCATGTCCTTTAATCCAAAATGGATTAACTTTATGGATTTTTATCAAACCATGCAAAGTTTCCCATAGGTCTTTATTTTCGACAGGTTTTCCGGAAGAAGTTTTCCAGTTGTTCTTTATCCATTTTTCAAGCCAAAATTTTAAACCGTTGACCACATAACTTGAATCTGTGTATAAATCGACTTCATACCTATCTTTTTTAAGGGATTGTAGAGCTTTTATTACTGCCATAAGTTCCATTCTGTTATTAGTTGTACTTTTTTCATTTCCTTTAACAACTAATTTTTTCTCTCCATCCGTTATTATTGCTGCAAATCCACCTGGTCCTGGATTTCTAATACAAGAACCATCTGCATAAATCTTTACTTTTTTCATCACATATATATTATTTGGAAAACTATTGGAATTTCAACGGTAATTCTCTTTGGTGGTTTTTTGTAAGGTTGAAGTTTTTTTAATATCTCTATGGCTCCTTTATCTAATACGTTATAACCGCTGGGGTCCACTATTTTTATGGAGTTTTCGTCTATGGTTCCATCTTCGTTTATGGTTACTCTAACTATAACTTGCCCTTCTATTTTCAACCTTTTTGCTATAGGTGGATAAAGGTCTTTTTCTCTTGCTTGTTGATTAAGGTATCTTATAAGTTCTTTCAAGTATCCATCTATATCTTCTTCTTTCTTTTCCGGTTGTTTAAATGAATCCGGACGACCTTTTGATATATCTATGGGTTGTGGTTGAGGTGGTTGAGATGGTTTTGTATTGGTGTTTGGTTGTGATTGTGGTTCTGTCGTTTGTGGTTTGGTTGTTTCTTTTTGTGGTGATGGTGTTTCTTCAGGTTTTGGAGTTGTTTTTTCAGTTGGTTGTGGTGGTGAAACAGATTTTTCTTCTAAATTTGGTTTTGGAAATGTTTTTGGTACAACCGTCTCTTCTTTTTTTACTTGAGGTTTTGTAGGCTCTAATTTGGGTTTAGGTGTTATTTTTTTTACTGTTTTTTCTTGATTTATAGATGGTTTTTCTTTTTCTTTAGGAAGATTTTCCAATGTTAAGGTTATAACCTTCTCTTTTTTTTCTTCGGGTTTTTTGTTTATAAAATACAAAGCGGAAAATATAAGTCCGTGAATTATTAAAGATACTAAAACAGATAAAACTAATAGTTTTTTTTCTTTTTGCTCCATTAATTACTCTTTTTTTGTCTCTATAACATACTTTTCTAATCCCACTTGTCTACAAACATCAATTACACTAACAACATCTTGAAAAGGAACATCTTTTTCCGCTCTTAATGCAACAACCGGATTCTCTGTATTTTGTTTTTCTTTTTCAAGAAGTGTTTTTAAAGTATCTAAATCTGTTTTCTTTTCCTGATAGTATACACCATCTTTTTTAATCGTTATTTCTATCCTTTTTTGAAGTTGTTTTGATGGTTCTCCGGTTTTTGCCTTAGGAAGGTCTAAGGGTATCTTCCCTTCTACCATGAATGTAGCTGTAGCCATAAATATAATGAGTATAACAAGAACAATATCCACAAGAGGAATCATATTTATTTCTGATATTTCTCTATTATTTTCGTCTGTTATCTTCATTTTACACTTTCCTCTAATTTTTTTATCACTTCTTCCAAAGTTTTTGCCTTAGCAACAAACCTGAATATCTCCCTTAGTTTTTCCAAGTCTTGGATTTTTTCTAATTGGCTTTTAATATTTTCCGGATTTGTTTCAAACTTCAACTCTATCAACTCTAATATATCTTCTCGAACACCCTTTTTTAGACCTTCTTCTAATCCCTGCTGTAATCCTTGCTGTAATCCTTGCTGTAATCCCTCTTCTAATCCTTTCTTCAATCCTTCCATCTTCCATTTTTCTGTAAGTAACATCATTTTTTTATAACCTCTGGATTTGAGTATCCATTATCACTTACCTTTTTTGTCTTCGTATATCATAATTAAAAATCTCATTTTTCTTACAAAGTAGTTGTATCCTATCACAGCCGGAATAGCCACGAAAAGACCCATCGCAGTTGCTACTAACGCTTCGGATATTCCGGTCATAACCACTCTCACACCAAATTCGGAAGAAGTTCCAAGATGGTGGAAAGCTTTTATAACACCTAAAACTGTCCCAAAAAGTCCTATGAAAGGTGCATTGTTTCCAAATGTTGCAAGTATTCCAAGCCTTTTTTCAAGTTGCATTCTAAGTTCCAATGGCTCATATTTATCAAGGTTTTTTTCAATGAATTTGTAAGCCATAAATCTTTCTACTATTATGGCTATCGTGATTATACTCATCACCAAAAGAATGTAAAGGACTGGGTCTCCACCTACAAGTGATAACTTTAAAATAATTTCAGTTAAACTCATTTTTACCTCTCATAGTAAGCTTTTAAAAAATTATACCATTACCTATGCTAAAATTTTGTAAATGAAATGTTAAAAACAAGGAGATAAAAGTGTCCTTAAAAGAGTTTATTATTCCGGCTATAGATATTAAAGATGGAAAAGCCGTTAGACTATATAAGGGAGAGTTTGATAAAGTTAAAGTCTACAACGATAATCCGGAAGATGTGGCGAAATACTTTCAAGACTGTGGAGTTAAACAGATACATGTTGTAGATTTAGATGGAGCTTTGGAAGGAAAACCAAAAAATTATAAAGTGGTTGAAAAAATAGTTAAATCCATTACTATCCCTGTTGAATTTGGGGGAGGAATCCGAAGTTTTGACTCTGCAAAAGCTATGTTTGAAATAGGAGTTGATAAAATTGTAGTTGGCAGTCTTGCCTATGAAAAAGAAGATGAATTTTTAAAGATAGTAAATACATATAAAAATAAAGTCATCGTAGGAATAGATGCAAAAGACGGAAAAGTAGCTATAAAAGGTTGGATTGAAAAAACTCAGTACACACCTTTAGAGTTTGCAAAAAAATACGATGATTTAGATATATTTGGATTTTTGTATACGGATGTAAACAGGGACGGAGCGATGGTAGGTCCAAATGTAGAAGGAACAAAGTACCTTGCAGAGAACCTAAAACACTTTGTTATAGCATCCGGAGGTGTAGGTTCACTACAAGATGTAGAAAAACTCTATCAACTGAGAGATTACGGTGTATATGGGGTAGTCGTAGGTAAAGCGATTTACGAAGGAAAGATAAAGTTAGAAGATTTGTAAGGAGGTTAAAATGCAGGAGATATACACAGAGAAAGCCCCAAAACCTATAGGACCCTACTCACAAGCTATAAAGTATGAGAATTTTATATTTATATCCGGTCAGATAGCGATTGACCCTGTTTCAAATGAATTTGTAAATGGTGATGTTGCAACCCAAACAAAGGTTATTATGGAAAATATCAAAGCGATTTTGGAAGAATCCGGATTAAATATGAACCATGTTATAAAGACAACTATTTATCTCAAAAATTTAGAAGATTTTCCTATTGTAAATCAAGTTTATGGAGAGTATTTTAAAGAGCATAAACCGGCAAGAGCAACTGTAGAAGTAAGCCGTCTTCCTAAGGATGCTCTTGTTGAAATTGAGGTAATAGCAGGACTATAATTTGGAAAACATCTTTTATTAATTAAGTATTAAATTACATGCCAACTTTTTGGAATGTAGATTTTTTCATAGGTTTTTATGGCGTACCTATCTGTCATTCCTGCTATGTAATCAACTGCTGCCTGTTTCGGTTCGTAGTTCCCCCACAGATTTAAATACTTTTCGTAGAAAGGAATCTCATGGTAATTTTTTTCGTAGTACTCAAAAAGAGCTTTTAAAATGCCTTTTGCTTTTTCTAACTCTTTTACTACAGGAGGTGAAAAGTAAACTTTTTCGTAAAGAAAGTCTCTTAACTTGTACATTGCTTGGTATACTTTTTCTTCCATAAGAATGTGTTTATATCCGTTTTCTATGGTGGTGTTTATTGTGCTTAAGACAAGAGTTGATATTCTTTCTGATTTTGTTTTTCCCAAAGTTTTTACTACATCATCCGGAATTTCGGACTCCTGTAATAATCCGGCTCTTATCGCATCTTCTAAATCATGGTTTATGTATGCTATTTTATCTGATATTCTTACTATCTCTCCTTCTAACGTTTTTGGCATATTACCTTCTGTGACTAAAGGAGATTTACCTTTACTGTGTTTTAGTATTCCGTCCCTTGTCTCCTGTGTTAGGTTAAGTCCTTTTCCTTCGTTTTCTAACTTTTCTACCACTCTCAGGCTATGTTTTGCGTGATGATAGCTACCACTTTCTTTTAGTATAAACTCTCCTGCATGACCAAAAGGAGTGTGTCCTAAGTCGTGACCGTAAGATATTGCTTCTACAAGGTCTTCGTTTAATTTCAATGCTCTTGCTATTGTTCTTGATATTTGGGATACTTCTAAGGTGTGAGTTAGTCTTGTTCTGTAATGGTCCCCCTCAGGCGAGAGAAAAACCTGAGTTTTGTGTTTTAATCTTCTAAAAGATTTGCTGTGGAGTATTCTGTCTTTATCTCTTTGAAACTTTGTCCGGATAGGACATTCTTCTTCTTGTAAATCTCTTTTGGCTTGTAAGCTTTTGGCAGCAGCCGGATGTAGATACTTTAACTCAAACTCTTCTAAGTTTTCTCTTATGTTCATATTAACTCATATTTAATCAATAACTCTGCTATCTGAACGGCGTTCGTTGCAGCTCCTTTTCTGAGATTGTCTCCAACTATCCACATAGAAAGTCCGTTTTCAAATCCGGCATCTTTTCTTATTCTTCCAACAAACACGTCGTCTTTTCCTGCTACCTCTATAGGAACTGGGTACACGTTGTTAATAGGGTCATCTTCCACTATCACGCCGGGAGCTTTCATCAGTATTTCTTTAGCTTCATCCGCTGTTATAGGAAGCTCTGTTTCTATTGTGACAGCTTCACTGTGTCCTACATAAACTGGCACTCTAACACAAGTTGGAGAAACTTTTATATCCGGCTCGTGCATAATTTTTCTTGTTTCATTAATCATTTTCATCTCTTCTTTTGTATATCCATTTGGTTCAAAGTTATCTATTCTTGGGATTACGTTAAACGCGATGTGATGAGGTAGAGCCTGTGGATAGTAGTATCTTCCTTCTAAAACTGCTTTTGTTTCGTTTTCTAAGTCTTGTATCGCTGTTGCTCCGGCTCCCGAAACAGCTTGGTAAGTGGCTACTATAATCCTTTTTATCTTTTTAAGTTTATGAATAGGATAAAGAGCAACAACCATCTGAATTGTAGAACAGTTAGGGTTAGCTATTATTCCTTTGTGCCATTTTACATCTTCCGGATTTACTTCCGGAACTACCAATGGCACATCTGGGTCCATTCTAAAAGCTGAGCTGTTATCTATAACAACAGCTCCCATACTTGCCGCTATAGGAGCCCATTTTTTACTTCTTTCTCCACCTGCTGAGAAAAGGGCTATGTCAACATCTTTAAAAGATTCTTCAGATACCGCTTCAACTTTATACTTAGCTCCCATATACTCAACTTCTTTTCCTGCGGACCTTTCTGAAGCCAAAAATTTTATCTCATTTATAGGAAAATTTCTCTCTTCCAACACTTTAATCATTGTTTGACCAACTGCACCTGTTGCTCCAAGGATTGCTACGTTGTAAGACTTCATGATACCTCCAAAAAAGTTTTATTATAAAATATTTTACATTAAAAATATTTTTCAAATACGGAGAAGATGAAAAAGTTAATAAAAAATCCAGTTTTTATAATAGTGTTCTTGACTTCTTTGATGGGACTTCCTTTTCTGGCTTTTTTGATGGATAAACATCTTTTAAAATTAAGTGAACCAGCTTTGTTTCTTGCAGAGCTTAGTATAGTAACTATGGGTATAACGTCAGCAACGATTATACTACTTTTTTTCTTTAAAAAATGATAGGGGGTAAAAGATGAAAAAATTTTCTTTGTTTTTACTATCTGCTGTAGTTCTATCTTCTTGTGCTTCTGAAGATAAGATTGTATCTCTTCAAAGGGAGATTTTAAGTATTAGGCAAGAGTTAAACGAAGTAAAAGACCAAACAAGGTCAAACACGGAAGCAATAACAAATCTAACATCCAGAGTTGATAGACTGTCTCAAAATGTATCTCAAAATACAGTAGAGATAGAGAAGCTCAAATCAACAAAAACAGGTGAAGTTAAACAGCAAACGCCACCACCACCTCCTCCACCACCTCAGGAGTTAAAAAGGGAAGGTAAAGAAGAGGTGTCTGTTCCTCAAAACGATAAACAACTTTACCAATATGCTTTGGACCTTTATTTCAAAGGTAATATAGAAGAATCAAGAAAAGCTTTTGTTGAGTTTTTGAAAAAGTATCCGGATTCAGACCTTTATGGAAATGCGATATTTTGGGCAGGTCAGACATTCTATGCTGAGAAAAAATACAAAGATGCTATAGACATATGGAATATACTTTTACAAAAGTGTGATGAAGGAAAGATAAAAAGATGTATAAAGTATCCGGATGCTATGCTAAAAATAGGGTACTCATACATTGAGCTTGGAGATGTTGAAAAAGGTAAAAAATACCTTCAAGATTTAATCCAAAAGTATCCGGATACTGAGCCTGCATCATTGGCAAAGAAAAAACTTGAGGCATTAAAGTGATAGAGAATCTTTATAAAATACCTAATCATGTTGCAATCATTATGGACGGAAACGGAAGATGGGCAAAGAGAAGAGGTTTAGAAAGGGTTTACGGTCATAGAGAGGGAGTTAAAGCAGTAGAAAGAGCCATTAAATTTGCAAGGAATGTAGGAATAAAATACTTAACACTTTTTGCATTTTCTACGGAAAACTGGCAAAGACCACAGGAAGAGGTAAACGCCATAATGTCCCTTTTGGTAGAGTACATAAATGAAAAGATGCCTATGCTTCTTGAAAATGATATAAAGCTGATTTTTATGGGTAGAAAGGAAGGTCTTTGGGATAATGTTTTAAAAGCGATGGAAAAAGGAGAAAAAGAGACTGCCCATTGTAAGAGTATGACCGTAGTAATTACATTAAATTACAGTGGTAGGGCTGAGATAGTTGATACAGTTAACAGAATAATAAAATCCGGAGTAAAGCAGATAAATGAAGAAAGTTTTAGAAACTTTCTTTACAATCCGGATATCCCAGATCCTGATTTACTTATCAGAACAAGTGGAGAAAAAAGAATATCAAACTTTTTACTTTGGCAACTTGCATACACAGAACTCTACTTTACTCAAACCCTATGGCCCGATTTTGACGAAGAAGAGTTTTTAAAAGCTTTGTACGATTATCAAAGTAGAGAAAGAAGATTTGGAAAAGTTTTAGATGAGTAATTTACTACAGAGAATAATATCAGCTACTATTTTGGCAGTAATAGCTGTATCCGGAATAGTTTATCTTCCCGTTTACATAATAAAGATTTTTGTGGCTTTTATAAGTGTTTTAGCTGTTTATGAAGTGTTTAATCTTCTTGATAAAAAGATTGTAGGAATATTCAGGAAAGAAGTACTGTTTGTAGCATTTTTATCTTCTTTATCTGTTTTATTCATATCATTTTACTTAGCTGTTTTAATAATGACAGTCTATGGATTTTACATATCGGTGAAAAAGTACAGCCTTGACTATCTAACTTACACTATTTTTGGATTTTTCTATGGAGTTTTCTTTCCTTCTTCCTTAGGTATATTGGCGGAAATTGATAAGTATCTAATATTTGTTTTATTTGCCGTTGTATGGTCAGGAGACATCTGTGCTTACTTTGTTGGTAAAACCATAGGAAAACATAAACTTGCTCCTATTTTATCTCCAAAAAAAACTGTAGAAGGTGCCATAGGTAGTTTTGTTGGCTCTGTGGTAGCCGGATACATAGCAATCCTGTATTTTAAATTTGACCTTTCTTGGATTATACCTGTTTTAATTTCAGCAATTTTACTTCAGGTAGGAGACCTTTTTGAAAGTTTTTTAAAAAGACAAGTAAATGTCAAAGACTCTTCAAATCTAATTCCAGGACATGGTGGATTACTCGATAGAATAGACTCTCTCATTTTTGCTTCTGTCGTATTTGTTATATGTCACGCTTTACTTAAATCTCTTTCCATCGCCTCTTGATAAGTGTAAGGACATTTTTCCGGTATGTTAAAATCATCCGGATCTTGATTGTTTTCTACCAGCCAATTTCTTAATCTTGAAACTCGGATATCTCCTAAACATTCTGTTTATGTCATACCTTGCATTTTTTATACTTCTAATCCATTTATTTCCTGCCTTTTCTCCACCTGCTAAGTTTTTGAAGTTATCCCATTTGTACAGATATTCCAGTATAACAGCTAAGTAGCTAATACAGGCTTCAAGATGTCTTGCTCCCATATCTTCTATCTCCTCAAGTAGATTGTCCCAATCTACAAGTTCGTAGGCTTTGTCTTTCAGCAGTTGGAGGTTTATATCTACCCATAGAGGATAATCTTTATCGTATAACTGTTTTAACTCATCTTTTGATATGTTTATGGTCTTCATTTTAAACACTCCCTTACTTTATAACTCCAAAAATGAGTTTAGATAAAAATTCTAAAGAGTTTTGGTTTAAAACGATTATTAACGCTGCTAAAAAGTATATCAGCATTTTTAAAACTTTAATTTCTCCTTTAACTTCCTGCCGTAAACTTTCTATCTCTCCTTTTAATTCTTGTCTAACCGTTTCTATCTCTTGTCTAACTAAAAGTATATCTTCTTTTGTGGCAAGTTCTTTTTTAAGTTCATCTCTTAATTCTATTTTTCTTTTCTTTGTTTCTTCTTCAGCTATTTCTTTTAACTGTTTCTCTGTTTCTTCAAAAATCTTTACAACTTCTAAAGCTGTTTCTTTACCCAGTTTTTCAGAGAGTTTTTCGTACAGTTCAACAGGTATTCCCATAGCTAACAAAACCTCTTAATTAAACATTTTGACTATATTATAATATGTATCTCTTTGAGCCGGAATAAAGCCTGCCTCTTTAATCTGTTTTACCATTTTTTCAGGTTTTGGACTTGATACCTTAAATCCGGTTGATGCAACTACATTTTCCTCTATCATTGTACTTCCAAGGTCGTTTGCACCAAACCTTAACCCAACTTGACCTATTTTCATCGTTTGAGTTACGTGGGAAGACTGGATGTTATCAAAGTTGTCAAGGTATACTCTTGATAATGCAAGGACTTTGAGATACCAAACAGATGTAGCATGTGGAAGATGGTCTAATGCTGTGTTTCCTTTTTGGAAGGTCCACGGAATGAATGCTGTGAATCCTTTGGTTTGGTCTTGAAGTTGTCTGATGTTTTCAAGATGCTGTATTATGTGTTTTGGTTTTTCTACGTGTCCAAACATCATGGTGGCTGTTGATTTCATACCAAGCTCATGGGCTGTTTTATGGACTTCCAACCACTGGGATGTTGTGGTTTTGTTGGAAGATATTAACACTCTAACTTCATCTGAAAGTATTTCTGCTCCACCGCCAGGTAAAGACATTAATCCGGCTTCTTTGAGTTTTTGAAGGACTTCTTTTATACTCATTTTTTCAAGTTTTGCAATGTAGTTTATCTCAGTGGCAGAAAGGGAATGGATTTGGATTTGTGGAAATTTTTCCTTTATCCTTGAAAATAATTCTATATAAAAATCAAGTCTTAAATCCGGGTTTAGTCCTCCTTGCATTAAAAGGGTGGTTCCACCCCAATCTATAAGCTCTTGAATTTTTTGAAATATCTCATCTAACTCTAAAACGTAAGCATCTGCGTCAGATTTTCTCCTTTGAAAAGCACAAAACTTACATCCGGCTACACATACGTTTGTGTAGTTAATATTTCTGTCTACTACGAATGTTGCAATGTTATCCGGATGTTTTTTTTTCCGTATATAATCAGCTAATCTTCCAAGTGTTAAAAGGTCATAATTCTCAAGCATGTAAAGACCTTCTTCTACAGTTATTCTTTCTCCTTCCAAGACTTTATCTGTCAAAAGCTTTTCTTTAAGCATTGTTTACTACTCCTACCACATTTTTAGGATTTCCTTCTAAGAAGGATTTTAGATTATCTAAGGTGATATCCAATATTCTGTATAAAGCATCTTTTGTGTTGTAAGCGTTGTGAGGAGATACGATTACGTTTTCTGAGTTTAAAACGTAAAAAGATTCTAAAGCTTTTTTTAGTTTTATAGCTGGAATATCATCTCTCTTTAGGTACTCTTCTTCTATTAAGACCTCTTCTGCTTCAAATGTGTCAAGTCCTACTCCACCTGCAAGTCTTCCTTCTTTTAGGGCTTGAACTATTGCCTCCATCTCTACAACAGGTCCCCTTGATGTGTTTATTAGCATTGCATCTAACTTCATCAACTTTATATTGAATCTGTTTATCAAATGATGTGTAGATTTACTGTAAGGAACATGTAAAGTAACTATATCTGACATTCTCAAAAGGTCTTCAAGTCCTACATACTCAACACCGTACTTTTCTATCAGTTCTTGGTCCTTTGCTCTATCGTAAACAAGGATTTTCATTCCAAATCCGTAAGCTATTCTTATAACGTGTTTTCCTATTCTTCCGGCTCCTATCACTCCGATGGTTTTTCCCATCAGGTCTATCCCCGTTAGTCCATCCCTTGAAAATATTCCCTTAGATGTTCTTTCTATCATTGGTTTAAACTTTCTTGCAAGGGCAAGTATAAGTGCAAAAGTGTACTCTGCAACAGTGTTGTTACCATATCCGGGGACATTACATACAGTTATACCGTTTTTAGAAGTGTAATCTAAATCGATATGGTCGTATCCTGTTGAACGGGTTATTATCAGTTTCAAATTTGGCATCTGCTGAATAACTTCCTTTTTCATCTTTGAGTATATAAATACGATAGCTACATCAATATCTTTGTAAAGGTGAACGTTTGTATCATCAAGAGGTTCTTTTGTAAATTCAACCGCTACATTCAAACCCATATCTTTTATCTTTTTTTCCAAATAAAGTCTTTCCCAATCTTCCACTTCAAAAAAATGCACTTTCATATTTTCCCTCCTGCCGTTTTATAAGATTATACTATAAATATACTGACTCTAAATTCAAAAATACCATAATAAATCTGTCAACTCCTAAAGATGCTCCCGACGATTGAGGAAGGTTTTTAACCGTTTCTATAAATTCAGTATCCAATGGATAATTAAAACCTTCATTTTTCTTTTTTTCTAAATCTTTAAGTAATCTTTTTCCCAGCTCTGTAGGGTCGTTTAGTTCATCGTATCCGTTTACCAGTTCTATACCGTTTATGTATGCTTCAAACCTTTTTCCTTTACCATTTTCTATTTTTGCAAAGGCTGAAAGTTGTGGAGGATAGTCGTATATAAAGGTAGGTTTTTCAACTCCTAAATATGGCTCAACATAAAAAGCGTAGATATGAAAAAACAAATCTTCCCAATCGTCTGTTTCCTTAAAAAAAGGTTCTTTCTCTTTGAGAAATTTATTCATATTTTCTATATTATCCGGATATATTCCTGTATATCTGTAAAATGCTTCATCAACTGTTATACAATCCCAATTTGTTAGGTTGTACTTTATACCCTTATATTCAATGATAGGTTTTTTGTAAAGATTTATCGCTGTTTCAATAAAAATGTTTTGTGTATCTAAAATTAAATCTTGTAGATTGTATCCTACTCTGTACCATTCAAGCATTGTAAACTCTATTTTATGTTTATAAGAACCTTCGTAGTTTCTAAAAACTTTTGTTATTTGAAATATGTCGGATTTGATTTCGGAGAGAACTTTTTTCATCTTTGGCTCAGGAGATGTATGGAGAAATTTTCTTAATCTTTCTTTTTTTTCATTAAAAACAAAGAGTTCTACTGGGTAGATATTACTGTCTAAATTTGGGTAGTCTAAAAGTATATCGGTAAAAACTTCAATCGCTCCTGTTTTGTAGAAGTAATCTCTGATAGATTGATATATCTTTGATTTTTTTTCAAAGAGTTTTTTCATATTAAGATGCGGGCTTTAAAGCCCGCATAATTTTAACTTTCTACAGGATAAACACTTACTACTTTTTTACCTTTTGATGTTTCAAACTTTACCTTTCCGTCAATCAGTGCAAAAAGAGTGTAATCTTTACCCATTCCTACATTTTTACCTGGATATATTTTTGTACCCCTTTGTCTCACAAGGATGTTTCCTGCTCTAACAACCTGACCGTCGTATCTTTTTACTCCAAGACGTTTTGATATACTATCGCGACCGTTACGTGTTGAACCACCACTTGCCTTTGATGCCATATCTATTCCTCCTTACGCTATTTCTTCAATTTTTAGCAAAGTAAACGGTTGTCTGTGTCCGTTTAATCTTTTGTAGTTTTTCTTTGGTTTGTACTTAAATACTAAAACTTTTTTGTGTTTGCCGTGTTTTAAGACTTTTGCTTTTACTGTTCCTTGAGTTTTTAGATTTCCTTCATCGTCTCTTACACATATCGCTGGAAGTTCTACCACATCACCTTCGTTAGCACATAACTTTTCAACCTTTAACAAACTTCCGTTTTCTACTTTATACTGTTTTCCGCCTGTTTTTATAACAGCATACATAAGCTTCCTCCTTAAACCTTTAAAGATATAGATTAAATAGTATATCACAAACTCTATCAGGACATCAACATTTTTATAACAGACTCAAAATCGTACAAGTCAGAGTCTATTTTATCAATGTTTTTAAAATCTGTGGTTTGAAACAAAGATATGTACTCGTCTTTAAGTTTGGATACGATAAAGTCATAAACTGCTTTTTCTTCGGTAATCATAGGAAGGTCTATTTTTGAGTCTTTTATAATGTGGAAAAGCTGGACTTTCTGAGAATCAAAATCTATAAAAGAGTAGTAAGAGTAATCTCCCATTATAATCCCTTCAAAATTTTTCCACAACTTATAAAACTCCCTGTAAATCATTGGAGAGAGTTTATCTAGATTTTTAAAGTAGATAATATCAAATCCGGATAGGTTTTCTACAAGTAGTGAATCCGGATTTTGAATATCTTCTGCAGGAATTATTATAAATGTTTTTGAAGACAGTCCAATCTCTACATCGTTTATAAGGTAATTTAAAATGTATCCAGAAAATGCTGTATCTTGAGTTCTCACTATTAGTCTATTTTTCTTACCACTGCCTACCTTTTTAAACTCTTCAACAACATTAACAAAACTTCCCGTTTCCGGAAAAATTTTTTTACAACCCTAATTTCCAATTCGAAAAAAAGATGAAATAAAAAACCTCCAGTGGTATCATAAAGTAAAACTACCACTGGAG
>NZ_DAIDMN010000019.1 GCF_027448985.1 Sulfurihydrogenibium sp. | reverse complement strand
CCATAGAGGTAGAACCATTAGATTCTAAAATATCTGAAACTACTCTTATTACATAGGGAAAATCTTCTTCAGATGGACATAAAGGTAAAAGGTTTAACAAGAGAAATATTAGAAAAAGCCCTAAAGCAAGCAAAGGAAGGAAGAAACTATATATTAGACCTTATGTATCAAGCAATACCAGAACCTCGTAAAGAAATCTCACCATACGCTCCTACCGTTACAACATTAAGAGTTTTACCGGATAAAATAAGTGTAATAATAGGACCATCTGGAAAAAATATTAAGAAAATTATAGAAGAGACTAAAGTAAAAATAGACATAGACCCTGAAGGATTGGTAAGAATCTACGCTCCATCTAAAGAATCTGCTGATGCAGCTGTTAAGATGATTAATGAACTGATAATGGATGTAGAAGTGGGTGAAGTTTACATGGGTAAAGTTACAAGAGTAGAAGATTATGGAGCTTTTGTTGAACTATTCCCGGGAAGATTGTCGTTATTACATGTATCTCAAATATCCGGAGAAAGATTAAGGTCTGCGAAAGATGTAATAAAGGTTGGAGATATCTTAAAAGTAAAAGCTATAGAGATAGATGACCAAGGAAGAGTTAAAGTTTCTTTAAAAGATGTTCCGGAAAACGTGGAACCAAAAAATAAATTCCTTTTTGAATAAATCTTTCTGAGGGTTTCATTCCCTCTTTTATTCCCTTTACATCAAAACTATTTCATCATCAGAAAATCAAAAATTTTTGAAAATGACTATTATCATAGTAAAGGTTTCATACTAGCTTTACTCTTTTTTAAAAACTGGAGGTTTTAATGGATAGAAGAGAATTTTTAAAAATTACTGGAATATCATTAGCTTTAAGTAGCAATAGTTTATTTTCTATGGAAATTTTAGAAAAAGAAGAAAGACAAGCAAAATTTAAATCTAAACCAGGAGGTGCTAAAATGAAAGTAGTAAAACTTCAACCAAAAGACCATCTAAAACCAAAAGGTTTAGTTGGTATATCGGATGAGCAGATTGAAGTTCATTTTGAGGCTCATTACAAAGGTTATGTCGCTAAGTACAACGAAATTCAAGAAAAACTTGCTTCAGATTTTGCAGATAGGTCAAAAGCAAACCAAAATTACTCGGAATACAGAGCTTTAAAAGTGGAAGAAAGTTTTAACTACATGGGTGTTGTACTACATGAGCTTTATTTTGAAAATCTAGTAGGTGGTGGTAAAGGTTCTCCATCTACTGAGTTAAAAAAAGCTATTGAGGAACATTTTGGTTCTGTTGATAACTGCCTTAATGAGATAAAAGCAACTGGTATCGCTTGTAGAGGTTGGGCTACTTTATCTTACGATATGTACAACAAAATGTTGTTTGTAAATGGATTTGATGCTCATAACCAGTATGGTTTTGTTTATTCAGTTCCATTGATTGTTCTTGATGTGTATGAACACGCTTACTACGTAGACCAGAAAAATAAAAGACCTCCCTACATTGATGCTTTCTTTAAGAATTTAAACTGGGATGTTATAAACGAAAGGTTTAATAGAGCTGTTAAAGCTTAAATTTTAAAAGGGGCTTAAAAGCCCCTTTTTTATTATCCACAAGAGAAAGAGCTACCACAACCGCAAGAACTAGCTGCGTTTGGATTTTTAATTGTAAATCCACCACCCATAAAGTCCATTACATAATCCAACACAGCACCGTTTATGTAAGGTGCGCTAAATTCGTCTATTGCGATTTTTACACCGTAGTCTGCTTCCACTACCTTGTCGTTTTCAGAGATTTCATCATCAAATCCCATAGCGTATTGGAATCCAGAACATCCTCCAGGAACTACTCTAACCCTTAATATTGGGTTTTCTATTTGGTTCTCGTCTGCTATTCTTTTGATTTCTTTAGCAGCCGTTTCTGTAACGATGAAGTTAACTGTTTGTGTTTGCATATCAAAACCTCCTAAATTAAATTTTCATATAAATTATCCTATCTTTAATCTTTTAGTTATGATATCTGTCAGAAAGATAGGAGATAGTATATTCCGGATTTAGGTTTTTCCACTGGGAATTTAGAGTTTAAAAGTTCTTGAAGTAAAGGTTTTTGTGGTTTTATCTCTATTACTGGCGTATCATCCGGAAGTTTTGCAAGTTTTTTAGCTTCTTTTACTGCATCTTGTATGTTTCCAAGCTTATCAACAAGTCCGAGTTTTTGGGCTTCTCTACCACTGAAAACTCTTCCATCTGCGTAACTTCTTAAAACTTCTTTCTTTATAGGTCTATACTTTACTATCGCATCTAAAAACTGGTCGTAAACATCCATAACTGTTTGTTCTAAAAGTTGTTTTTGCTCAGGTGTCAAAGATTTTGTTGGATAGAGAATATCTTTATTTTCTCCACTTTTTATTGTGTTTACTTTTACTCCAATTTTGTTTAAAATTTCGCTTAAATCAACTTGTTGAATTATGACACCAATGCTTCCAGTAATTGTTCCTGGATTTGCATATATAACGTTAGCTGGAGCAGATATGTAATACCCTCCCGATGCTGCAACATTTCCCATTGACACAACCACCGGCTTTTTTTCTCTTAATTTTTCAATGGCTCTGTATATTTCTTGAGATGCTCCAACTGCACCTCCCGGGCTATCAACAGCTATAACTACAGCTTTTATAGATTCATCTTTTTCTATCTGACTAAGATTTGATACAGTTTCCATTGAATCCATAATTGTGTCATTTACTTTTATAAGAGCGATTTTCGGCTGGGCACTGTATCTAATAACAGATATAAGATAAAAAATTACTCCAATCACTATCAAACCTATTAGAATTTTTTTCTTCATTGGTTTCACCTCTTTTTAGTAAATTACCAAATTATCTCGGTGAACAGCTTCTTCTATATCTTTTCCAAGTATCTTTGATGCTTCTGTTGTTTTTAAACCTTTTATTTTTTTCAAATCCTTATAGTTTAAATTTACAATCCCTTTTCCTAAAATTATACCTTCTTCGTTAACTATTGCAACCGTATCTTTTACATCAAATATACCTTCCACCTCTTTTATTCCACTTGGCAAAAGACTTTTTCCTTCTTTTAAGGCTTTTTCTGCTCCTTTGTCCACTACGATTCTACCTTTTGGTGAAGATAGTAATGCAAGCCAACTTTTTTTACCGGACATTTTCTTTTGTTTAGATGGGTGTATGAATGTTCCTATCTCTTGACCTGTAAGGATTTTTTCTAAAATATCTTCTGTTTTTGGAGAAATTATCACTGGAATAGAGTGGCTAACTGCTATTTTCGCCGCTTCCAATTTACTTCTCATTCCACCGGTTCCAAACTTTGATTTTGAAGATTTTGCAAAGTTTATCGCTGAATCTAAATCTTTTACCTCTGCTATAAGTTTTGCTTGTGGGTTGGTAGGGTCATCTGTGTAAAGTCCACCGGCTGTTGAGATTATAACAAGTAAATCAGCATCTGCCAAAACTGACACATGGGCAGCTAAGTAATCGTTATCTCCAAATACTATCTCTTCTACAGCAATGGCGTCGTTTTCGTTTATTATAGGTACTACTTTAAACTCTATCAGTTTGTTCAAAGTTTCTTTTGCATAGAGATACCTTTTTCTGTCTTGTAGTCCTTCTATTGTAAGGAGCATCTGTCCTATGATGATATCTTTTTGAGAAAATATCTTATCGTAGATTTGCATAAGGTAAGCTTGCCCTACACTTGCTATAGCTTGCTTTTCTGTTATGGTTTTTGGTTTTGATGGTAGTTTTAGCTTTTTTATCCCAGCTAACACTGCTCCCGATGATACGATTATAAACTCTTTATCCGGATATTTTTTTATCTGATTTGCAAGGCTATAAATAAAATCTGTGTCTATATCGTTATCTTTTTCAAGGATTTGAGAGCCTATTTTAACAACAATTCTTTTAGCTTTTTCTATAAGTTTACTTTTTTCCATCTTTTATCCGTTTTTTGCAAAAATTAAGTATCCTGTATGGGCTACCATTCTATCCTCTGGTCTTAACCTGTCTGGTACAGGCTTGTATTGTCTTTGAAGTATCTCTTCAACTTCTATATCTACAAAATCAAGTTTTTTAAGCTCTCTTAAAACTTCTACTATCTGGTTTGTTGTTGGGACCAAAAAGCCTATCATCGCACCTTTTTTTAGAACTTTTTTTACATTTTCAATGTAAAGCCAGGGCTCTCTTACATCAATAAACGCTGCATCAAAATCTTTTTCTTCTATAGGTTGTGATAGGTCTTGTAAATGTGGTACCACAATGTGGTCAAGTTTTGCAAGTTGAAGATTTTTTAATGCGTTTTTTAAAAATTTTTCTTCTTTTTCGTAGGCGTGTATTCTTCCATCTGGATTTAGAGCGTTTGCCATTACTATTGTAAGACCACCGCTTCCTATTCCGGATTCTAAAACTTTCATCCCGGATGTGAGACCAAGTTTTAGTGTTATGTATGCGGAGTCTTTTGGATATATTATCTGGGTGTGTCTTTTTATTCCGTACATTATAATTTCATAAAGTGTAGGTTTAAGTAAAAGAAACTCCTCACCTTTGTGGGTAAGGACTGTATCTCCGTAATTTTTTCCTATTATATCGTTAAACTTTATTGTTCCTTTGTGGGTAGAAAACTCCTCATCTTTTTTAACTACAACAAAAAATGAGTCCTTCTTCCCTTTTAAATAAACGGTATCTCCTTCTTTTATCATTTTTTGTGGGAAAGTAGTTGTAAAGATAACTCTTTGTTGTTGTAAAGGTCTATCGAGTAATTATCCCAAAATACACAAGTTCCTCCCGCTATAAAACATCCTCCGGAAGGGTCTTGATATCTTGCAAATAAGATTTTCTCTTTTCCAAGAAGAGATTTAGCTGTATCTTCGGCATGAATCATAGGCATCACGTTATCACCTGTAATTGTGAGGCTGTCTGTACAAGCTAAAACAACTTTATTTATACCTTTTTCTTTCATCTTTTCAGATGTTTTTGTGGTTGTTATTAAAAGGTTATCGTTGTCATAGTTGTTTACATCGTCCGTTATTATATCTCCATTGAACTTTATACCAAACCTTTGAGACATGGTGTTACAGGTATCTGCTATTTTATCTTCATTTTTGTAGTATGCGAATATTCCTACTTTTTTACCTTTTTTTACCAGTTCTTCTATAAAGTCAACCTCTTGGCTTTTAAACGGTATTTCCGGATAGTTAAAAATTATCACATCGTAGTTAGAAAACCTTTCAAACTCGTCAACTTCTTCTACCAAGATATCGTTTTCTTTTGCGTACTTTTGAAGTTTTGAAAAGTAGTAGTGGTCCGATATTATAAACTCCTGATGGGTAGTACTCCAAGCAACCTTAACCAAGTTTTAACCTCCTAAGTTTTTTAAGTTAAATATTATACAATTTTTTAAATATAAAGAACTCTATCCATTTCCGGATTTCTAAGAACCCGAAAATTCCAACGAAAGTAATAACCGGATATATCCAATCACTTAACTCTATCGAAGTACAGTGTAAAACATCTGGGAAGATGTAAATTGCTGATAGTTGCAATGGAATACCAATAAATATAACAGCTAAGAATATATAAGGATTGTTTTTAAAGTTATCTAAAGGTTTATAGAAAAATGGTTGTTCTCTTACTATTTGAAATCCATGTGCCCACTGAGAAAAAACTACTCCAGTAAACACTATTGTAATTGCTTTCTCTAACGGATAATCACTCTTTAGAAGATACAGGAATACTGCCAAATTCAATAACGCCATAAAGAAAGCAAAAGAGAACACTCTAAACAACTGAATTTTGTCTAAAAACCATTCAGAGAAAGTTTTGGGTTTTAGATAAAAAATCCATTTTTCTTCCTTCGATAAAACGAGAGTTTTATCCTGAATTCCATCTGTTATAAGATTTACCCATAGTATCTGAGTTGCATAGATAGGTTGAGGTAAAGCCAACATAAAAGCAAAAAATAGAAGCACAATCTCTCCCATACTTGTAGATACGAGATACAAAATAACTTTTCGTAAGTTGTGAGATATAGTCCTTCCTATTTTTATAGCTTCAACTATTACGGACAAATCCCTCTCCATTAAAACCATTTTTGCAACGGATTTTGTGGCTTGAGAGCCTTCGTTCATAGCGATTCCAAGGTCGGCTGCTTTTACAGCTGGCATATCGTTAACACCATCTCCCATCATAACCACTTCTTCACCTGCTGATTGTAAAATCCTTACGACTCTAAACTTATCTTCCGGAGTGGCTCTTGCTATAACCGACACTTTATAGAGGAGAGATTTAAGACTTTCATCGTCGTATTTTTCTAAATCTTTCCCTTCTAACGCTATTTTCCCTTCATCATGTATTCCTACCATTTTTGCAACTGTTTTTGCAGTTTTTAAATTATCTCCTGTAATCATGATTATATTTATTCCGGCTTTTTTAGCAGCGTTGACAGCCTGAACTGCTGTTTCTTTTGGCGGGTCTAAAAATCCTATTAAGCCTATAAGCTTTATTTTTACCTTTGTAATGTCTTGGATGGGTCCATGTACTTTTGAATATCCAAACGCTAAAACTCTAAGCCCACTTTCTGCCATCTCATCGTGTACTTTTCTTAAACTGTCTAAATCTTCCACATTTTCAGTCAACTTTTCTAAGCTCTCAAAAGCTCCTTTTATAAAAAGGATATCCTCATCTTTTACTTTATGTATAGATGCCATTAGTTTTAATTTTGTGTCAAATGGGTAAAGCCATAACCTTGGATATTTTTCTCTTAAATTTATATAATCGTATCCTTGATTCTCTAACCATCTAAGCATTGCTACTTCTATCGGGTCTCCTCTCTCTATGTCAGAATCGTTGCAAAGAGCAAAAACTAAATGGTTGATACTATCTTCTAAAGAGTATATTTTTTCAACAGTTAACTTGTTTTCGGTAATGGTTCCAGTTTTATCCGTACATATAAATGTAGCACTACCAAGTGCTTCAACTGCCGGAAGTTGTCTTATTAAAACTTTTCTTTTGTAGAGTGTTATGGCACCTATAACCAGGGCAATTGTAATAACGATAGGTAGTCCTTCCGGAACGGCGGATACAAGCTGAGCTATGATTAACATTACTAACTTCTCAATATCTCTGCCTTGCATTAAACCTACTATGAATATTAACAATAGTATTGAGATTATTACAACTAAAAGTTTTTTAGAAAAGCTTCTTATAGTTCTTGTAAGAGGAGTTTCTCTTTCTTTGATTTTTATCTTACTGTAAATCCTTCCTACTTCTGTGTTTAAACCTACAGCAAACACAACTCCTTTTCCTATGCCTTTTACTACATACGTTCCTCCAAATCCGATGTTTACCCTTTCGTATATAGGAGTATCTTCTGGTAAAACCTTTTCAGCAAATTTTTCAACAGGAATAGACTCTCCTGTTAGGATAGATTCGTCAACTAGTACATTATTCGTCTCTATGAAACGAATATCAGCAGGTATCAAATCTCCCTCTTTAACTATAACGATATCACCAATAGTTATATCTTCAGATGATATTTCTACAATTTTTCCATCTCTTATTACTTTTACAGTTGGAACAGATAACTGTAAAAGCTCTTTTATCTTAACTTTAGCTTTATACTCTTGATAAAAACCAATCATTCCATTTATCAAAACTATACCAATTATAAAAAAGAAATCTTTGGCTTCTCCTATGTATAGGGCTATAACTGATGCGAGTATTAGAATAACTATCAATGGACTTGTAAATTGTCTTAAAAATATTTTTAATACGTTTTCTTCTTCTAACTCTATCTTATTTTTTCCATAAACCTTTAGCCTTTTTTGAGCTTCTTCCGACGTTAATCCTTTTAAAGAAGAATCAACTTCTTTTAAAACCTCTTCTACACCTTTGTTATGCATTGTTGTTTTTATTTTCTCTTTCTCTTTGGATATTTTCTTGGTTTTTCTTAACAAACCACATACTCGCTCCAAACATAATAGCTACTCCTATTATTATGATAATACCTTCTACGAACGAGTTTGCATTACAAAATACACCAAAAGATGAGTAAGGGTCACACTGTTTTAAATCTGAAATGTCTAATGGGTTTTTCTCTTGAACTGATAAAATTAGGTTAAGCATAACACCACCTCACAAATCTATATTTTCCGATAATGCTTTTGTTGCTTTTAAAAGCTGTTTTTGACCTACTTTTGCGTATCTTGCAGTTGTGATTGGAGAAGCGTGACCTAAAAGTTCCTGTATGACTCTCAGTTCTGCTCCGGATGCCAAAGCCATAGTTGCTGCTGTGTGTCTCAATTTATGTGGGTGTAAACTTGTGGAGAGTTTTTTCCCAAGATTTTTAATCTTTCTCCATAGAGTGTGGTAAGTAATTGGAAATATAGGTGTTTGGTTGTCTATATAGGGGCTGACTTCTTTTAGATACTCAACCAGTATATGAAGTGGTTTTCCTGTAATTGGAACTTCCCTCTCTTTATCTCCTTTACCTACCACCCTTATGTATGCGATGTCTTCTTCCTGTAATCCTTCCTCTAAGATTTTGTCTATTCCAAAGGTTTGTCCTTGTCTTTCTACTAAAATATTTTTCTTTTTTATACTCAAAAGTTCAGATGACCTTAATCCGGTTGTCAAAAGTAAAACAACTATGGTTTTGTCTTGTAAGTTGTCTATGTGGTTTAACAGTAATTTTATTTCTTCGTTTGATAAAGAGGAAGGAATTCTCTGGGATACTTTTGGTCTGTGAGATTTTGTTATAGGTGAAATACTTACAAGTTCTAAATCTATAAGGTATTGGTATAGAGAGTTTAAAGTGGCAAGTTTTCTGGCAATCGTTGAAGATTTTCTCTTTTGAGACTGTAGTACCATCCGGAATTTTGCAACATCGGATTTTGAAACTTTATCTACGTCTTTATCTCCAACAATTTTTATAAACTGGTTTAAATCAACTTTATAATTCTTAACAGTGTTTGGAGATTTATCTGCTATGTAAGATAAAAAAAGTTCTACACATTCGGATATTTTCATCTTTTTAACCTTCCCATCTTTTATAAAGGTTGTGTTCCACTTCGAAAATGTCTAAAACTTTACCAACAACAAAGTTTATCATATCATCAACTGTTTTTGGTTTATGATAAAATCCAGGAGAAGCCGGAGCAACTATACCTCCAGCCAACATAACCTTTTTCATGTTCTCCACATGAATCAGAGAAAATGGCATTTCTCTTATCAAGAGAAGTAACCTTTTCCTCTCTTTTAAGGCAACATCACATACCCGCTGAATAAGATTACTACTTAATCCATTTGCAACTGCTGCCAACGTATCCATGGAACAAGGAGCCACTATAACACCTTGTGTTTTTGTCAAGTAAGAACCACTTGATACAGAAGCTGCTATGTTTTTGTTGGATATTACTTCTACATTTGAGTTTAAACTTTTTAAAAATTCAGTTTTTTTTATGTTCTCTTCTTTCTCCATAACGATGTAAGCAGCATCGGACACAATAAGATGTACAAAATGACTCTTAGATAGCTCTTCTACCAATCTTCTACCGTATACAAAACCACTTGCTCCCGTTATTCCAACCACAAACTTTTTCATCTTAAAAATATAATAACACAAACCCAAATTATCAATTTTAACTGCTTAAACAAAGTCAATATTTTTTCTAAAAAGTTTTACATTTTAAGGATTTTTTGTTAAACTATATTCACAATGAAAGATTTAAGACCCACTTCAAACTTAGTATTACAGGCTTTGTTCAACATTCTTTACTCTGTAAAAGGTAAAGATTTTTTAGACCTTTTCTCTGGGACAGGACAGGTTGGTTTGAAAGCATTAGAAAAAGGTGCAAAATCTGTTACTTTTGTTGAGATAGAGAAAAAAAGAGTAGAAGATATAAAGAAGAAGATAAAGAATTACGAAAATGTAAGGTTTTATTCTGTTGATGTAATAAAATTTTTAAAAAATACAGATAAAACTTTTGATATAATCTTTGCAGACCCTCCTTACGACTATAAATTTTATGATAAACTTATAGAGTTATCTTTTAACGTTTTAAGAGAAGGTGGAACCTTGATAGTAGAACACAGAAGTAATGTGGATTTGAGTAAAACATTACCGGATTACTTTAAAGAAAGCAGAAAATACGGTGATACGGTAATATCCTTTTGGAGAAAAGAATGACAACGAAAATATGTGTTTATCCGGGTACATTTGACCCTGTACATTTAGGACATCTGGATATAGTGGAAAGAGCACTTAACATATTTGAAGCAGTCGTAGTTGCAATAGCGGAAAACCCTAAGAAAAAACCATTTTTTTCATTAGAAGAAAGGGTAAAAATGTTCCAAGACGCTGTAAGTAAATACAAAGGAAGAGTAATAGTTGAAGGGTTTTCCGGATTGTTGGTAAACTTTATGAAAAGATACAACACAAAAATCATAATCAGGGGAGTTAGACTTTTTACGGACTTTGAGTACGAACTTCAAATAGCAATGACAAACTACAAACTTGACAAAGTGGAGACATTCTTTATGATGCCTCAACAAGAATTGATACATATAAGCTCTTCAATAGTGAAAGATGTTGCCTTACACGGTGGTGATGTTAGCAATATGGTAACCCCCTATGTTAAAAGTATGCTGGAAGAAAAGGTAAGAAAAATATGAAAAAAATTTTAACAGTTTTTGCTGTTTTGATTTTAAGTAGCTGTGGTTTAAAAAGTTATCATGGATATAAACCATCCGAACCAAAAAATGTATGTTTTAAGGATTTTCAGATAAACACTCCTGAGCCAACTTTGAAAGATATACTCTACAAAAATATAAGTGATGCTGTTTTACAATCTGGAAACAAACTTGAATGTGGAGAAAAAGTTGACTACAACCTTTATGCATATCTAAGCGATATAAGATTTTACAGTATAGGGTATTCTCCTTCCCAAAGGGCAAACGTTTATGCTGTTGAAATAAAGCTATCTATTAAAGTAGAAGACACAAAAGGGAACATTTCAACAGATAGAACTATAAGAGAAAAAACCCAGTACGTTGGAACTGGATTAAGGTCAGACTTTGAAAAAAGATATGCGTATGAAGAGCTTGGCAACCTTGTAAAGGTAAGGATATTTTCCATACTATCTGAGCTATGAACGAGTTAAAAATACAACAACTTCTAAAAGAGTTTGATTTAACAAAACTAAAACCGTTAGTGTTTATCTACGGAAACGAAGGTACACCCAAAAATCTATTACTTGAAAAAATTAAATCTGTTATGACCGTATATGTTTTTTGGGGAGATGAACTTGATTTTAAAACTTTTTTAAACGAGATAGGTACAAAGTCATTGTTTCAGAACGAAAGAGTCATTGTAATTCGTCAATTTGAAGATTTTGTAAGTAAGTTAAAAAAAGACGAGACACAGTTGTTTTTAGAAAAGATAAAAAAAGTAAATTTGCCTTTGAGAGTTTTATTTATATCATCTGTTGAAAAAATACCATCTTCAGAACCTTATAAAACGTTAATCTCTGTAGCTGATGTTGTAATATCAAACAAATTAACACCATCCGCATTTTACACATCAATAAAAAATAAACTTCAAAGGGAAGGTAAAAATATATCCCAAGAAAATCTTCAATACCTTGTATCTCTGTTAAACAATGACCTTACACTGGCAAAAAACGAGATAGAAAAACTCCTTTTGTACACAGCAGACAAAAAAGAGATAACAAAAGAAGACATAGATGCAGTTATAACACCAAAATTTGAAGAAAATGTTTTCATTTTTTTAAACAGTTTCTTTAAAAAAGAAAAGAATGCGTTAAAAATGGCTCTAAATCTTATAGAAAACTCAGCTCATCCTTTTGAATTACAGAGTTTAATTTTATCTCAACTGGAAAAAGCTTTATACTATAAATCTTTAATAGAAGAAGGACTTTCTCCGGAAGAAGCTTTTTTAAAAGTTGGAATAACAGCTCCTATTCAAAAGTCAAACATAAACAACATATTAAAGTCAAGAAATCAGAAAGAGCTGGAAAACATGCTTCAAAATCTTTACAACCTTGAAATACAACAAAAAGTTTTTTACCAAGACCCTGTTGAAAAGTTTATAGAATTTCTTTTAAAAAATCTGGTAGAATAAAGTTTATGGAAAAATCAAAATTAGAACTTAAAGAGATAGAAAAAAGTTTTAAGGGAAGAACGGTAGTATCCGGAGTTTCTCTGTACGCTCAAGAAGGAGAGATAGTAGGACTTCTTGGACCAAACGGAGCTGGAAAAACTACTACTTTCAAATGTTTACTTGGATTTTTAAAACCGGATAAAGGAAGTGTCATTTTAAACAAAGAAGACATAACACATCTACCTGTTTACGAAAGGGCAAAAAAAGGTATAAGTTTTCTACCTCAGGAATCATCAATTTTCAGAGATTTAACGGTCTGGGAAAATCTTATGATGTTTTTAGAGTTTCAAGATATATCCTATCCGGAAATGGAAAGAAAAGCAAAAGATTTGTTAGAAGAGTTTCACATCCTACATCTAAAAGACCAAAAGGCATCAACATTATCCGGTGGAGAGAGAAGAAGGTTGGAGATAGCAAGAAGCTTAATAGTAAATCCTTCATTTTTGCTTTTAGATGAACCTTTTGCAGGAGTTGACCCAGTTTCAGTAAAAGATATAAACAACCTTATAAAATCTCTTGTAGCAAAAGATATAGGTGTGATAATAACAGACCACAATGTAAGAGAAACATTAAAAATAACGGATAGGGCTTACATAATAGCCCATGGAAAAGTCATAGCCGAAGGTACACCACAGGAGATTGTAGAAAACCAAGAAGTAAGAAAAGTATTTTTAGGTGAGGATTTTATCTTGGTTTAGCGTTAATAGCTGTCCTCCTGTTTTCTGTATTCCATAACCATTTCAATGAATAACAGTACTATAGATATAACATTTGCAACCGCTGCACCTATTGCAAGACCTATCGCTAAGTCAGTATGAGTTTGAGAAAAGTATAAAAAAGCAGCCGGAATGAGATGTAAGTCCGCAACCAAAGCTGTAGCTAAAAGTTCTGCTGATAGTATTTTTTTTGCTCCAAATTTAAGAACTGTAGCTATAAGATTAACACCTATCGCTACAACGAGCTGATAAGGGTCGTGACTAAAAATAAACCCTACGTTTGAAGTTAAAGCTAAAAATATAAAAAAGTCTGACCAAACTTTTCCCCAGTTTATCATGGACTTACCTCCTGTGGTTTATTTAGATAAGTTTTTGCTTTTTCTATGTTTTCAGGTTTTCCTAATAAAAGTAGCGTGTATCCGGATTTTATAACGGATTCTCCGCTTGGAGCTATATCCATTTTACCATTAGGTTTTACGATAGCAACGACGGTTGTACCTGTATTTTTTCTTAAATGTATGTCTTTTAAAGCTTTTCCTGCAACCCAAGAATTTTCATCAATATGAACTTCAGTAATATCTATATCCATCTTTTCTCCAAAAGCTATCTTATTTAGGAAGTTTGAAACCAAAGGAGATGGTGGATGTAGTACCAAGGATACGATTCTTTTTCCAATTGTTTGTTGAGGAATTATAACTTCGTTTGCACCAAGTAACTTCATCTTTTCTGCAGAACCTTCCGTTGTTGCGGTAGCAAATATGTAAAAGTTGTTTCTATCTGGCATTATAAGTCTTGCGGTTACTATAACCGCTAAATCTTGTGTGTTTTCTTCGAAGGCTGTTATGATTCCCCGTGCTCTTTCTATAAAAGCTCCCAAAAGAACTGCTCTTTTGTGTGGTTCATCAAGTATAAAGTAAACAGGATTAAAGTTTTCTATCTCTTCTTTTTTCCTTTTATCCGGCTCTATAAGTACAAAAGGAATGTTCCTTTTTTTAAAATCATTCATTATCTCTTTTGTTATCTCGTTAAAAGGTGTGATTATAAAATGGTCTTTAATGTTTTCCATCTCTTTATACATCCTCCAGTATTTGTATATTTTCCCAAGATTGCTTGTTGTCAGAACTTGAATAGTCTTAACAAGACCGTACATATAACCTGCCGGAAAAGCAAAAAGTATGTAAATAGATGTTATAAGTCTGTTTAAGGTTAAATTATCCGTTCCATAACCTTCAGTATAACCTATGGTTGATATTGAAATAACCGTATGGAAAAAGTAGTTTACAACACTCTCTCCATCGGTTTTGTTATTTACAATCATAAAGAGTAGTACTCCCACTGTACTAACGAAAATGACAACCATTAGAGGAAGTTTTAACTGCCCTAAAACATCGTAAAACTTCTCTTCGTATATGTACCTGTAATTTATGGGTTTTACTTTTCCGTAATGAGGTGTTTTTTGTTTTTCCATTTTACCAGTTTTCTAACAAATTTTTAAGCCTTTCATCTGGATTATACCATTTTCCAATCATCTTCGCAACATACTTACCTAAGATATCAAACTCTATATTTACTACATCGTTCGGTTTTCGGTATTTTAGGTTTGTGTTTTCTAAGGTGTGGGGTATTATGTTAAGGTCGATTACATTTTGATTTAAGTAGTTGATTGTTAGACTTATACCATCTATCGCTATTGAGCCTTTTTCTATAACAAGATTGCTGTATTCTATTGGAAAACTTATCTTAACATTCGTATGACTTCCCAAAGGTGTTATGGATAGTATAATTCCGGTTGTGTCTACATGTCCTTGAACTATGTGTCCTCCAAGACGAGACTGTGGAGTTAAAGCCCTTTCAAGATTTACAAAATCTCCTACTTTTATGTAAGAAAAATTACTTCTTTTTATAGTTTCATTTGATACATCAAAAACCGCAACATCCTTTTCCATCTCTACAACCGTTAGACAAACTCCGTTTACAGCTATACTATCTCCTAAGTTGGTATTTTCTAAAACTTTTTTACACTCTATTTTTAATCTCATTCCATCGTAATTTTTTGTTATGGTTTTTACTTTTCCTACTTCTTCTATCAATCCTGTAAACATCTTTACTCTCCTATCGATTTGTAAATAATGTAGTTCCTTAAAACTTTCTTAACATAATCTCTTGTTTCATCGTAGGGGTAAAACTCTATGAACTCTGCTAAGTCTTGTGGCTTGTTTTTATCTAAGAATTTTTTTACAGCGTTTTCTCCGGAATTGTAAGAAGCAAACACGTAAACAAGCTCACCGTTAAACATGTTTATCAATCTTGATAAATACCATACGGAGAACTTTACACTTAAATCCGGATTAAAAAGGTCCGTCATATCAAAACCTTCTACTTTTAGATTTTCAGCGGTCCATTTGGCAGTTTTAGGAATAAACTGAGTAAGTCCTACAGCATTAGACCAAGATATAGCGTAAGGGTCAAAAAAACTTTCCTGTTTTATGATAGCATAAACGATATTTTCCATCTCTTTGTCTTGAAGTCTCAAAAACGGTTTTACATAACTACATTGAGAGTTTTGACCGAAACATTTAACAGCAACTTCAGCCATAATACTGTACAACCTTTCACATGGTTTTGATTTTATATAGTAATTTCCTTCAATGTAGGCAAGTTTGTACTCCTGATTTTTTAAGTTTTTTATAGTAATGGCAACATTATCCGCAGGCATAGAGCATTTTTTCGTTTTCTCCAAATCCGGATTGATTTTGTTTTTGTAATAAATCAAAGCTAAATAAGGAGAAATATCTTCCGGTTTTAATTTTTCCTTAGGAATGGTTAATTCCCCATTTTCCAACAAAGACTGCCAGTACAGTATTTGATACAAATCTTTTGAATGTTGTTTATATCTGTTTAGATAGTATTTTGCCAATTCTTTATCTTTTGTTTTATAAAAGTACAAAAACTTAAGCCAGACTAAATCCGGCGGTAGTTCTTCATAACTTTCAATCAATTCTGTATAAAATAAAAACTCATCGTAGTTTTGACTATAAAAAGACTTTTTTGCCCTTTTGGTTAAAAATTCTAAATATTTATCAACCTTGTTTTTTTGAAGTAGATAATCTAAATAAATCTTTTCGTATTCTTGGTTTAGGTTAGCTATGATGGATAAGGCTTTCTCGTAATATTGGCTTGAAGGTTGGATGTTTAAAAAATAATTAATCTTTTGGTCTTTCTCTTTGGAGATTTTTACTAAAAAGTAGTTTATCGTGTTTTCATCTTCAATGGTTGATAGTAGATACTTCGCTTTTTCGTAATGTTTGTTTTTTATACAGTTTTCGACAGATTTTTCCTTCTCTTCTACAGATAGAAACTCCATCATTTCTAAGTACGCTTTGTACCCGTAGTAAGTATAACAGTAATTTATAGCTAAATTTTTTAAACTTTCGTTGTTATTTTTTATTTTACCGTTTATATAAAGGTAAAAGGGATAATCATCCTTTAAAAGTGCTTTAGAATCAATAAGGTTTAAAAATTTTTCGGCTTTTTCTAAGTTGTTTTGATAATAAAAATACGAAGCCATCTTTAAGGCTATGTAACTACTTAATGCAAACTCTCTGTTTTTTTGTATTTCTGATAAGGTATTACTATCGTCTAAACTATCAAAATCTGATTTGTAAATGTTTATCAAATCATTATAATCTGCCTTTGCATAAAAAAGGGTTAAAAGTACAAATAAAAATATTTTCTTAATCATTTAATCTCTCTATCAGGTAAGGTAAGGGGTCTGGTAGGTTTTCGAGATTTACACTTATCTCTTTTTTTGACCTTGGATGTTTAAATGTTAAACTGTATGCAACCAATGCATGGTAATCTAACATATCTGAAAGTTGTTTTGCAAGGGAAGAAGTTAGTTTACTTTTCTTAAAGCCGTAGACTTCATCGTTTAAAAGTGGATGCCCTATAGCAGAAAAATGGACTCTTATCTGGTGAGTTCTACCGGTATGAAGTTTTATATCTACCATTGTAAGATTGTGCTTTTCCCATTTTTTTTCTACCCAATACTCCGTTAAAGCATCTCTAAGGTTTGTTGCAACTGTTCCCATCTTTTGCCTATCGAATAGGGACCTTCCTATAGGTAAATCTATAATACCATAATCTTTTTTTGGTATTCCTACGATGATAGCTTTGTATTTTTTATCTATTTCTCGGTTTTGAAACATCTTTTGAAGTTCTTTATGTGCAAACTCTGACTTTGCTACGACTATTAATCCGGCTGTATCTTTGTCTAACCTGTGGACTATTCCGGCTCTTTCCTTTCCTTGATACATAGATACGTTTTTAAAGTGATACAGTAAAGCGTTTACAAGTGTTCCACTGGTATGACCAACAGAAGGATGGACTACCATTTTTGGGGGTTTATAGACTACCGCTAAATCTTCATCTTCGTAGTATATGTTTAAAGGAATATTTTCCGGCTCTACTTCCAATGGTTGAGGAGGTGGTATTATAACTGTATAAGTTTCATTTTGTTTTACTTTTATTGATGATTTTTTTACAGGTTGTTCGTTTTTTAATACAAATCCTTTCTCTACCAAATCCTGATAAAAAGACCTTGAGTACTCTGGATATACTTTTGATAAAAATTGGTCTAACCTTAACCCTTCGTACCCTTCATTCACTTCAAAATTTAAAATTTCTTCCATCTGAAATATTTTATAAAATAAAATTAAGATTTTCAAATATTGATTATTTAACCCTAATTTCCAATTCGAAAAAAAGATGAAATAAAAAACCTCCAGTGGTATCATAAAGTAAAACTACCACT
>NZ_DAIDMN010000018.1 GCF_027448985.1 Sulfurihydrogenibium sp. | reverse complement strand
AAACTTCTTCATTTTAGCTTTAAGTTTTGCTACTTGTCTTGGTTTGTTTTAAAATTATTTAAATTGGAAATTAGAGTAAAACTTTACAAGATGCGAACATTCAGTTCAAGGAAGTTGAGTTTATCTGCAAATGTGGAAAGATTCAAAAAGAAGTTATGCTCCTTGAAGGAGATTACGGCTTTTCAACATCTCTTTGCGAAAACTGTGGCAGAAGAAATTTAGTTGAGTATGATAACGGATTTGTAAGAGTCAAATCCGTTTAAAAAGTTTTGAAAAAACCACCATACTTACAAAATTAGCCAAAAACCCTAATATAACTGCTTCACTTTCTAAATGAAAGATAAAATTTACAACTAACCAAACTGAAAATCCGATTATAATTGATGCTAAAGCTCCTTTTTTGTTTGCACTCTTCCAGTAGATGCCAAGAATAAAAGGAGAAAACAAAGACACCAAAGTTATTATTGAAGAAGAAGCTACAAGCTCGTATATACTTTCTCCCGAAAAAGCAAGGAGTAAGGATGTTAAACTTACAACAACAACAGAGAGTCTGGCAAAAAATAAAATAGTTTTCTCTGAAAAAGTTTTAAAAATTTTTGGTAAAAGGTTTTCACTAAACAAAGCAGAAGGAGCTAAAATGGCAGCAGATGCTGTGCTTAGTATTGCAGAGAGAAGCCCTGCAAAGAAAATGGATTTTACAAAATCGTTTGTATGAGTGGATATAAAATCCACCAGCGTATTTTGAGATTCAAAACCTAAAGCAAACTTTACAATCAAAACAGTCAACAGAGGAACAACCGCTACAGAAAGATACATAAAACCAGCAAAAATAGAAGAGTAAAAAGCTACATTCTCATTTTTACTTGACATATACCTTTGAAATAAATCTTGTCCCGGAATAGAACCCAGTCCTATAATCATCAATCCGGATATATACGCTACTAAATCTTTATAAGATAAATCTGGAATGATATTAAAGTAAGAAGAAGGTATCTTCTCAAAAGAAGAGATACCACCTGCCATAAACAAAACTTCAAAAAAAACAAAAATAACACTAAAAATAATTACGATGGTTTGAATAAAATCCGTTAAAGCAATTGCCCACATTCCACCTGTATAAGTCAAAATTAAAACGATAAAAAAACCAATCAAAATACTCATTTCAAAAGAAAAACCACTAACCGTCTTAAACACAATTCCAAAAGCTACAAACTGAGCTGCAATCCATCCAAAGTATGAGATAATAAGCATAAAAGTAGCCAATAGCTCAACATCTTGACCGTACTTTACTCTGAAAAAATCTCCAAAAGTGTTAAGTTTCATTCTATAAAGAGGCTTTACTACTAAAAATCCGGCTAATATAAGACACAAAGCAGCCCCAAAAGGTTCTTCTATAACCTTAACAAAACCACCTTTTAAAACTTCTTGGGATGCACCTAAAATAGTTTCAGAACCAAACCATGTTGCAAAAAGAGCAAAAGTGGATAGATATAAAGGTAAAGACTGTCCGGCAAGGAGATAATCTTTTCCGGATTTTATTAATCTTTTTGAAAAAAATCCAATCCCTATTATAAAAAGTAAGTAAGCAGTTATAAAAACAATCAACTTTCAAAAAGCTTTTTTTCCCAAAAAGCTATCTGTTCCTCAATTTGCTGTTTTGCAGTCCCACCAAAGGATTTTCTTCTGTCTGCAACGGTATATGCAGATAAAAGGTTTAAAGCGTCTTCTTCAAAAAGATTACTAAACTGTTTCAACTCCTGTAATGTGATACTTTCCAACTCTCTCCCTTGATTTACAAGGTAACCTACTATACTTCCCACTATGTGATGTGCTTGTCGGAAAGGAAGACCTTTTTCTGCCAAATAGTTTGCCAAATCAGTTGCTAAAGCAAAACCACCTGCTGCAGCCTGAACCTTTTCTTTGTTTATTTTTAAACCTTCAACAATTTTAGTTATACCAACTATGGAACCTTTCAAAGTTTTAACTGTATCAAAAACAGGCTCCTTATCTTCTTGAAGGTCTCTGTTGTATGCAAGGGGAAGACCTTTAACCGTAGTCAAAAGTGAGATAAGATTTCCGTAAACTCTTCCCGTTTTTCCTCTGATTAGTTCAAGAACATCCGGATTTTTTTTCTGAGGCATTATTGATGATCCTGTTGTAAGTTTATCCGGAAGCTCTACAAAAGAAAACTCAGTAGAAGAGTAAATAATCATATCTTCACTAAACCTTGACATGTTTGCCATACAGATTGCACCGCAAGACAAAAACTCCAAAGCAAAATCTCTACTACTTGTTGCATCTATAGAATTTCTCATTATCTGAGAAAAACCTAACTCTTTTGCCACAAACTCTCTATCTATAGGAAAATCTACTCCTGCTACAGCTCCACTTCCCAAAGGAAGCATATCTATCCTCTTTAAATTATCTTCAAATCTCTCCTTATCCCTTTGAAACATCTCTAAGTAAGCTAAAAAGTAATGAGCTACCCTTATAGGTTGAGCCCTTTGAAGGTGTGTATATGCCGGCATCACAACATCTAAGTACTCTTGACTTTTTTTCAAAAGAACTCTTTGAAGTTCCGATAAAAGGTTTACAATATCATTTACCTGCTCTTTTAAATAAAGTCTAAATGCTGTAACTACTTGGTCATTTCTTGACCTTCCAGTATGTAATTTCCCTCCAACATCACCAATCTTTTCAATTAAAGCTTTTTCTATGTTCATATGAACATCTTCCAACTCTTTTTTCCATTGGAATTTACCTTCTTCTATATCTTTGGCAATTTCTAAAAGACCTTCTACAATCTTATCTGCATCTTCCTTTGGTATTATTCCTTGTTTACCAAGCATTTTCGCATGAGCTAAACTTCCTTTTATATCATACAAAGCCAGCTCTTTATCAAAAGATACACTCTCGGTAAACTCTTCAACAAAAGCATCTGTACTTTCAGAAAATCTACCACCCCAAAGCTTTTTCTCAGCCATTTTTACCTCTTAATAAATTTAGTAATTGATAAGATAAAGTCTTATCAAGTTAAGGGCGTATTGTGAGATGTAAAACCGAACGTCATTCCTACTTCCTTTGTATATCTCTTTATACACTTTCGTTTCTTTTCCATCTGTAAAACCGATATAATGTAAGCCAATAGGTTTGTCCGGTGTTTCTCCTGTTGGTCCGGCTATTCCTGTATCACTAACCGCAATGTCGGAATTTAAAAGTAATCTTACGTTTTCTGCCATCTGTTTTGCTACAGGTTCACTTACCGCTCCCAAAGTCTGTATGTCTTCTTTTTTTACTTTTAAAACGTTTATCTTAACTTCGTTTGAATAGGATACTATAGAGCCTAAAACGTACTGAGAACTTCCTGGAACGTTTACAAGTCTTGATACGATTAACCCGCCTGTAGATGACTCTGCGGTTGCTACAGTAAGTCCTTTTTCTTTTAACATTTTTCCTACGACTTCTTCCATCTCTGTCTCATCTTCTGAGTATATGAAATTTCCTAACCTTGATTTTATTTTCTGTTTTGTTTCTATGAATTCTTTTTGTTCTTCTTCCCAGATGAACAAATCTATACCTTTTGGAGAAAAGTTATAAGATATGTTTTTTATATCTTCAAGGAGATAATTTAAATCCAGCTCTTTTATTCCGAAAACTCTGTAAAGTTGTGTATATCTCTTTTTTTCAGTTAATCCGAGTTTGTTTAAAGCATCGTTAAACATAGGTTCCATCTCTGATGGAACTCCTGGAAGTGCAACAACAGCCTTTTTTACGTCGTCTAATATTTTTATAAATCCGGATGCTCTTCCAACTGGATTTTCAAGAATAGCCGCACCATAGGGAATTTTTGCCATACTTTTTCTTTCTTCTGTGATTTCTACATTTATTTCCTTATACTCTTGTTTTAATTTTGCTAACCAACCTTCGTGGTATATAAGAGGAACTCCTATAGCGTTTGCAACTGCTTGTCTTGTCAAATCGTCCGTTGTAGGTCCAAGTCCTCCGGATATAAACACTAAATCTGCTCTATCTAATGCATACTTTATATAGTTTGTAAGTTCATAAAGACTATCGGGAGATATGATGATACCAGATACATCAACTCCTCTTTCAAAAAGTTTTTTTGCTATAAAAACACCGTTTTTATCGTACTTTCTTCCTTGTGTAAACTCGCTACCTGTTACAAGTACTATTCCTTTCATAACTACAACTACTCTAAATATTTTGTTATTTTTATCAATACATTCTGTGTTCCTGTTTTTACAATTATAGGTTCACTTTCACAACTTTGCGAACTTTCCATAGGATTTCCTGATTGAGACGTTTTTACATAAAGGATAACTTCGTCTTTAAATTCTTTAAACATATCTTCTGTAATAACGTCTGCTGGTGTGATTTTAAATTCGTATGGATACTTAGGATTTTTTACTTTTTTTACAGCAAGTGGTTGAGGAGATATTCCTTTCCTAACTATTATAAACAAATCTCCTCCACATTTTCCTTTTAAACTATCATCTAAAACAATTTTTCCTGTTATTTTATTTTGGTCTATAAACTTTACTTCCGGAGGAAGAGGCTGACAAGCCAAACCAAAAATCACCATAAAATATAGTAGATATCTCATAACAACCCTCATATAATTTTAACACTTTCAATTATACCACCTGTGATAGAATAAAAACAATGAAAATTTTCTCATGAGGAGAAGATGAACTTAAACGTAGTTGATTTTATTTTTATGATTCCGGCTTTATTGATTGCTGTGATATTTCATGAAGTTGCCCACGGGTACGTTGCATATAAACTTGGAGATGATACTGCAAAAAGAGAAGGAAGGTTGACTTTAAACCCCATTCCTCATATAGACCCTTTAGGTTCGATTTTACTACCCGGAATATTGATACTTTTCAACTCTCCTATACTGTTTGGATACGCAAAACCTGTTCCGATAAACCCTTATAACTTTAGAGGAGATACAAGAAAAGGTATTGTAATTACCTCCTTTGCAGGTCCGGGTATGAACTTTCTTTTAGCATTCATCTTTGCCGGATTGTACCATCTTGTAAAAAATGAGACGTTTTTAACTTACTTTGCTTCTTTATTTGGAGTAGGATCGTTGGAAAGTATAATAGTCCCTTTGGCTATTTTCTTTAAGTATGCAGTATCCATAAACCTTATCCTTGGCATATTTAACCTTTTACCTATACCACCGTTAGATGGAGGGAATATTTTACTTAACCTTTTACCAAGAAGTATCCAAGAAAAAATAGAACCTTACGAGCAGTTTGGCTTTATTCTGATTATAGTCCTGCTGATGGCAGGTGTTATAGGGATGATTATACTACCGATTTACAGAGTTTTAATATCCATTTTGATGTAAAAATCATAAAAATTATCTTTTTTTCAATTATAATATTAATTGAGACTTAATTTAATTTGAGGAAGAATGAAAAGTTTAAGAGATTTAAAACCAGGAAAAAAAGGTAAAGTGGCATACATAACCGGATGTGAAGATATAAAGCAAAAACTTTACGACCTTGGTATCATCCCAGGGGAAACTGTAGAAGTTTTGCAAGATGCACCTTTTGGTGGTCCAATAAAAATTAAAGTCCATGATTACTGCCTTGCTTTAAGGAAAAAAGAAGCATCATGTATAATGGTAGAGGAAGAAAGATGAAGGATATCGTTGTTGCTCTGGTTGGTAATCCTAATGTTGGAAAGTCTGCACTGCTAAATGCGATATCCGGAGCAGAAGTAAAAGTAGGAAATTGGCCAGGAGTTACCGTAGAAAAGTTAGAAGCAACCTTTATTTATAAAAACTATAAAATCCACTTCGTTGACCTTCCGGGAGTTTACAGTCTTAGAAATCAAACGGCTGAAGAAAAGGTAACAATAGATTTTCTTTTAAAAGAAAAGCCGGATATTATTCTTAATGTAGTAGATTCAACAAACCTTAAAAGAAATCTGTATTTAACGGTTCAACTTTTAGAGTTGGAACTTCCTATGGTTATCGCCTTAAATATATGGGATGAGGCTGTAGAAAAAGGTATAGTTGTTGATTATGAAAAAATGAGTAAATTACTCTGTGTTCCGGTTATTCCAACATCAGCGAAAGATAAAACAGGACTAAATGAACTTTTAGATAAGTTAATAGATGTTTATGAAAATAAAAAATTTGTACAGTGTGAACATTTTGAAACTCAGATTGAAGAGTACTTGAAAAAAGTTATTAATCTTGTAAGTGAGTATCAACCAATCCTTTTAGATTTATTTCCTAAGAGATATTTGGCAGTATCCCTACTTGAAGGAACTTTAAACGAACCTATCACTTCTTCGTTGGAAGAGAAGTTAAAGCAGATAAGGGAAGAGATAAAATCCTTATACAAAAAAGATATAAAAACAGTTATAGTTGAAGAAAGGTATGGTGTTGTACTGAGTATATACCATCAAACTGTAAAGAAACAACGGGAAGATGTTGTAGATAGTTCCATAACCTTAGATAAGATTTTTTTACACAAGTATCTTGGTATTCCTATATTTCTTCTTTTAGTATGGATTGTTTTTGAGATAACTTTTAAAATTTCTTCTCCTTATGTTGAATGGCTTGATAAAGTTTTAGGAGTTGTTTCAAGCTGGACCTTATCTTTGTTGGACATGGCCAATACTCCTGATATGCTTAAATCTTTTGTGGCTGAAGGTGTTTTAGGAGGTGTAGGTTTTGTACTGGTTTTTGTTCCAGTTTTGTTTACCCTTTACATAATGATTGCAATTTTGGAAGGTAGTGGGTATATATCCAGAGCTGCCTTTTTGATGGATAGGTTTTTCAGTAGTGTAGGGTTAAGTGGTAAATCTTTTATTCCTTTACTACTTGGTTTTGGATGTAATGTTCCTGCCGTTTACGCAACTAAAACGATAGAAAATGAAAGGGAAAAAATTCTTACAACTTTGATGATTCCATTTATGTCCTGTGGAGCAAGACTTACAGTTTTTGCATTTTTTGTAAGTGTATTTTTTACAAGCAACAAAGGACTTGTAATATTCTCTCTTTATCTGATAGGGATTGGAGTTGCTGTTTTAGTAGCTGTTCTACTAAATAAATTTTACTTTAAAACAAAGTCTCAGTTTTTTATAATGGAACTTCCTCCTTACAGATTACCAACATTCAAGTATGTTATAAACACAGCATGGGTAAGGGTTAAAGCCTTTATAGTAGAAGCCGGAACGTTTATTTTTGCTATGTCTGTTTTAGTTTGGTTTTTGACAAACATTCCTTACGGTGCTAAAAAGGATGAAACGATTTTAGCGAATGTATCTAAAAAGGTTGCAGTGATATTCCAGCCTCTTGGTTTTGGAACATGGGAAGCTACAGCTTCTTTATTCTCCGGATTTGTAGCAAAAGAGGTTGTTTTATCAACTATGGGTAATATCTATGTTGGAGAAAAAATACAGGAAGAAAAAAAGGAAACATCTTTTACAGAAGGTATAAAGGAGATAGCAACAGGTTTTATTGATGCAAACATCAATTTGGTTAAAAACTTTGTATCTATATTTGGTTTTGTCAAAAAAGAGGAAGAAGAGTTTGACAAAAGTCTTGCTGATGCTATAAGGTCCGCTTTTAATCCGGCTTCCGCTTACTCATTTTTAGTCTTTTTACTTCTTTACACTCCTTGTCTTGCCACCGTTTTTGCAATAAAGCAGGAACTAAACAGTTATAAATGGATGTTTTTATCAATAGCAATAAACTTTACAGCTGCTTGGATAGTATCTTTCATAGTTTATAATGTGGTTAAAGATTTTTTATAACCTCTAACAGTTTTTCTTTGATAGATTTTAGTAGATTCTCATCCAAGATTTTTTCTTTATTTTTTGTTCTTACGTAAAAGGAATCTCTTGCCCTTAATCCTTGGGTAGAAGCTTTCACCATGTGAACGTATATATCGAAGGATGCAAAAACTTTTATAATGTCAAAAAGTAATCCAATTCTATCCTCTGCTGACACATCAAAAATTGTGTATCCTTCAGACATTTCATTATCAACTTTTACAAAGATTGGCGGAGGAACTGTACTTGCCCTAAAACCTTTAACTCTTTTTGAAGTAAGCTTTTCAAATAAATCTGGATTTTTTAAAACATCCTCAAAAATTTCAATAAACCTTTTGAATTTAATCTCATCTACAGCTTCAAGACTTGATGTAGAAATCTGTAAATCTACAAGGTAAGAGCCATCTTTTCTCTCAAAACTGTAAGCTGTTAGAATGTTAAGACCAAGGTACGATATTATTCCAGTTGTTATCAAAAGAGGATTCTCTACATTCCTTATAGCCAAAAACAGATTAGAGTAACCAGCCCCTGTATTTTTTTCAAACTTTAAACTGTAATCTTTTTGAGAATCTAAAAGCTCATATTCAAGTTTAAGATGCTGGATGATATCTTCAATAGGTGTTGATATTATGTAGTAATCGGATACTCTTTCTAAGAGTTTTTCGGCATAGTCTTTTCCAAATTCCAACACCAACAGTTCTAAAACTTTCTTCTTTTTGTTTTCTACTTTTTTATCAAGAGAGTCTATGGTTCCCTCTTTTATTACTTGTGATGCTTTTGTGTAAAGCTCCATAAGAAGGGCAAACTTCCAATCGTTCCAAGCTCCCGGTCCAACAGCGTTGGCATCACAGAAGGTTAAAACAGTCAACATATCAAGGAGTTCTTTATTTTTTATCAATTTCACAAACTCTGTTATCACTTTATCTTCGTGAAGGTTTCTTCTTTGAGATATGTGAGCCATATCAAGGTGATGTCTGACTAAAAATGAAACTTTTTCAACATCAGATTGATTATAACCAAATCTTTCTAATATACCTCTACTCATCTCAGCACCAAGTACGCTGTGGTCCGCTTTGTGTCCTTTCCCTATGTCGTGTAAAAATACAGACCATATTAAAAGGTCTTTTCTTTCTATCTCTTTGTATATGTCGTATATCTGTTTCTTCTGGGGACTATCTATCCTTTGTAAGTTTTCCAACTCTTCCAAAGCTTTAATCGCATGGGCATCCGTTGTGTATTTATGATAGTGGTCGTATTGAAAATGACATCTTTGATAGCCAAATTCCGGAATCAAATCATCTAAAACGTAAAAGTCCTGCATCTTCTTTAAGGTTCTTGGAAGGTTTGAGATGTTGGAAAAAATCTCTCTGATTATTGATTTTTCTTCTTCAGTTAGTTGTTTATTTTTTAGTAGTCTTTCATTTTTTCTAAGTAGGTATTCAAGGTTTGATGAAAAGTTAAGACCGTACTGTTTAAAGTATTTAAAAGCTTTTAAAATGTTTACGGTATCTTTTTCAAACTTTCTGTGGTCTAAAACGTCTATCTCAGAAGAAGTTCGGATAAAAACGTTATCTATCGGTATATACTCTTCGTAAGGGTTTTCCTGTTCTATCAGGTTTTTCAGTATTCTGTTTGTTATGTTGTTTATAGATTTTGCGTTTAGGTAGTAAAGTTTCATCATCTTTTCTACACTTTCTCTTAGTTTTTCGTAATCTGCGTCTTTATCTACAAATCCTAATTTCTTTACTACCTCTTCTTGAAGGGCAAAAGTCAATACATCACACTTTTTATTACATAAAAGGTGCATCTGATTTCTTATTTTTAGTAAAAAATCGTAAGCGTTTATAAGTTCTAAATACTCTTCTTCCAGTATTATCTCTTTTTCAACAAAGTACCTGTAATCGTTTACATTATCTAAAACTTTCGCAATCCAATAAACTTCGTGAAAATCTCTAAGTCCACCTTCACCTTCTTTTACGTGAGGTTCCATCATGTATATACTACTTCCAGTGTTTTGATACCTTATTTTTCTTGATTTTAAAGTTGCTTCTATGTAGGCTTTTCTTCTTGATTTTATAAGTTTTTTAAATTTTTCCGTTAAAGTGTTGAAGATATCCTCATTTCCGTATAAAAATCTTCCTTGTAGTAAAGCTGTGGCAACCGTAAGGTCCTCTTTTGATAAATCTAAGAAGGTTTTTATGTTTCTTGGAGAAAATCCTATATCGACCTTTAAGTCTAAAAGACAGTAATAAAAATTCTCAATTGCTAATTTTAGTTTTGATATGTCTTCGTGAGTGTACACGATAGAGATATCTATGTCTGACTTAAAACAAAGCTCTCTTCTACCGTAGCCACCTAAAACTATTATTGCTATGTTTTCTAAATCCGGAAAGGATATCTTTGCAAACTCTTTGATAGTCTCATCTGTTAAATCCGATAACTGACGGACTACCTCTAAACCACTTTCACCAGCGTAATGCTTTAATACAAGTTCCTTTTTCTTTTCATTAAAGTTGTTAAGTATTTTATTTTTTGTATTTATGTCTAAAACTTCAACCATTTTTTGACTCCTTTTTTTCCTAAAAACTAATTTTAGCACAGTGGTATAATTTTTTTATGAGATATTTTACATTTTATAACGTCTTAATAGCATTTACAGAAAAAGAAGATTCAAACCAGAGAAATTTGGATAATATTAAAAAAACTGTGGAAAAACTCCGTATTAAAAACGTCTTAATTCCAAATCAAAAACATACAAACATCGTTTTAAAAGTGGATGATTATAAAAATCAGGAATGTGATGGACTTTATACGGACAAAAAAGAATCAGCCGTTGGAGTTTTAACAGCTGACTGTATTCCGGTTGTTCTGTTTAACGATGACGAGATAGCTGTGATACACGCTGGATGGAGAGGACTTTTTGGAGGAGTGATAGAAAACGGATTTAGTATGTTTAAAAACAAAAAAGTAAAAGCATTTATAGGACCATCTATCAGAGGATGTTGTTATGAAGTTGATAAACAGTTTGTAAACGATTTGAATATAGACGAGAAATTTTATAAAATATACGACAGTAAAGCTTATCTTGATTTAGTTAAAATCGCTAAAAGTAAGTTAGAAACTTTAAAGGTTGAAGAAATTTTTGACGTTGGTCAATGTACAAAGTGTAGTGGAAAGTACTTTTCCTACAGAAACGGTGATTTTGAAAGTAGAATACTAACATTAGGAATGATTAAGGAGACAAAATGGGATTGAAAGATTTTATAGATAAAATAAAAGGTAGAAAAAAACTAAAAATAGAAGAAGGCTCTTGGATAAAGTGTGAAAAGTGTAAAACTCTGCTTTATATGGACGATTTGCTAAAAAACCTTAAAATATGTCCTCACTGTGGCTACACTTTTAGAATGACAGCAAAAGAAAGAGTAGATTCTTTATTAGATAGAGTTTACTCTTACGATTTATTTCCAAGAATAAGACCCATAGACCCTCTAAATTTTAAAGACACTAAAAGGTACAAAGACAGAATAAAAGAAAGCCAAGAAAAAACCGGATTAAGTGATGCGATAATCATTGCAAATGGACTTATTTACGATAGAGAAGTGGTTATAGCATCTATGGATTTTAACTTTATGGGTGGAAGTATGGGAAGTGTTGTCGGAGCAAAGTTCGTCAGAGGTGTAGAGTACAGTATAGAGAAAAAAATTCCTTTTATATCTGTAGCTGCATCCGGTGGTGCAAGAATGCAAGAGAGTATCCTATCCTTAATGCAGATGGCAAAAACAGCCATTGCTATAGATAGACTAAACAAAAACGGAATCTTATACATATCTGTTTTGACGGACCCTACGATGGGTGGAGTTTCAGCAAGTTTTGCTTTTTTAGGAGACATAATAATAGCGGAGCCGGAAAGTTTAATTGGGTTTGCAGGACCAAGAGTTATAGAGCAGACAATCCGTCAGCAACTTCCGGAAGGATTCCAAAGAGCAGAATTCCTTTTAGAAAAAGGACAGATAGATATGGTAGTTGACAGAAAAAACCTAAAAAAAACAATATACACCTTAATAAAGCACACCCATGGATAAACCAGTAATCGCGGTAGTAGGAGCTCACAACAGCGGTAAAACAACTTTTATAGTAAAGGTTGTAAATCTGTTGTCAAAAGATGGGTACAAAATATGTTACATAAAACATGACCCAAAAGGAAAAGCGAAAACAGATACAGAAGGAAAAGATAGCTACAAAGTGTACCAAGCAGGTTCAAAACAGGTGATAGTTGCATCACCAAATAAAATATCTTCATTTGTAAAAGTTGAAGATTACACACTTTTTGACCTAATAAAAAACTTCACAGTAGACGATATAGATATTATAATAGTTGAAGGGTTTAAAACTGTAAAAGGAATTGACAAATTTGAAGTGATTAGAGAAGATGAAAACAGAAATTTACTAACAGACGAAGAAAGTGGCTTAGTTGGAGTTATTACGGATTACTACGATTATCCTCTCAAATTTGATATAAACAATCCATCAGACTTTGTAAACTTTTTAAAAGAAAAATACTTAAAGAGGTAAGAAAGGATGCAACTACACATTATATTTGCAGGAAGAGTACAAGGTGTAGGATTTAGAAAGTTTGTTAAGAAAAAAGCAGATGAGATGGGAGTAAAAGGTTTTGTAAGAAACCTTCCGGATGGAACCGTAGAAGTGTTGGCAGAAGCTAACGAAGAAACCTTAAAAAAATTTTTCAAAGAGATAGAAAACGGACCACCTCTTGCAAGTGTCAACGGTATCAGGTACGAATTTTTAGAAAAGGAAGGAGGGTACGATGAATTTAAGATTGAGTATTAAAGTAAGTATAATCTCAGCGTTAATACCGTTTATAGTTAGTGCTGAGACTTATACAGTAAAAAAAGGTGATACCTTAGAAAAGATAGCTAAAAAATACAACATAAGCGTTGAAGAGTTGAAAAAAGCCAACAACATCACAGACGAAAAAAAATTAAGAGAAGGAATGAAACTAAAAGTACCAGTTAAATCATCAAAAAAAGAAGATAAAAAAGAAAGTAAACACAAAGAACGTATATTGGAAGAAACCTACACAGTCAAAAAAGGTGATACACTTGAAACGATAGCAAAAAAGTACGGTCTTACAGTAAAAGAGATAATGGACTACAACAACATGAAAGATGAAAAGATATTTGCAGGAGATGAGCTAAAAATACCAGTTAAAGGAGCTACAAAGCAAAAAGAAAAAACCATAACTCAGATAGATACATCAAAGTGTGAAATATACACACTAAAAAAAGGTGGTACATTAAAACATGTCTCAAAAAAAACAGGAGTGGATGTATCAATACTGGAAAAGTTAAACGATATTCCGTCAAACCAATGGTTGAAAGAAGGTACAAAAGTATGTATAGCACCTAAAAGGACAGAAGAGACAGCTACATCAAAAACTCCATCTGGATTGGAAAACTGTACCGTAATTTACAACCCAACAAAAAAAATTAGCTTAGAAGAGATAGCAAGAAAGTTTTACACATCCGCAAAAAAAATTAGAGAGATAAACGACCTATCCTCAAATACCAAGTATTTAGAACCAGGACAGAAAGTATGTGTACTAAGAGAAGACGTTAAAACTGTTTCAAAAATAACAGAGGAAAAGCGTGAAGTAAAAGAAGAGCCATCTCAAATAAAAGAAGTAAAAGAAACCTCTTTACCTAAAAAAACAGAACCAAAAACAGCCAATGGTGAAAGTTTAGGTGTAAAACTAAGTTGGCCTGTAAATGGAAAAGTTGTTGCCAACTTCCAAAACGATGAACAAGTAAGACACCTTGGTATAGATATTCAAACAGGTTGTGGTAATCCAGTAAGAGCTGCAGAAGATGGTAAAGTAATATACGCAGGAGACAGTATAAAAGCGTTTGGTAACTTGGTTGTAATAAGACATAATAACGGTTTAACAACAGTTTACGGATACTTAGATGATATAAATGTAAAAGAAGGAAGAGTTGTAACCAAGGGAGAAGTGATAGGAACAGCCGGAAAGTTAAAAAACTCTGACAGTTGTGGAATATACTTTGAAGTTAGAAAAAATGTTACACCACTGGACCCTATGACAGTTTTAGAATAAATATAAAGGAGTAAGAAAATGCCAGAAGAGTTTCCACGAATTAAAAGATTACCACAGTACGTTTTTGCAGTTGTAAACGACCTAAAAGCAAGACTTAGAAAAGAAGGTGAGGACATTATAGACTTAGGTATGGGAAATCCGGATTTACCACCTGCACCTCACATAATAGAAAAGCTCTGTGAGTCAGCTAAGAAAAAAACTACCCATAGATACTCAATGTCCCAAGGAATTCCAAGACTAAGAAAAGCCATAGCAGACTTTTACAAAAAAAGATACGACGTAGACCTTGACCCTGAAAAAGAAGTTATAATGACAATCGGTTCTAAAGAAGGTCTGGCTCACCTAATGCTGGCTATGTTAGAGCCAGGAGACATAGCGATGGTACCAAGCCCAAGGTACCCTATCCACTACTATGCACCAGTTATAGCAGGAGCAAGTGTTTTGACTGTACCTTTACCACTTGAAGGAACAGACAGCGAAAAACAAGAACAGTTTTTAAAAAACATATACGAAACTTACGAAGACTCCTATCCGGAAGCAAAAGTTTTAATCTTAAACTTTCCAAACAACCCTACCACTATGACAGTTGATTTAGAGTTTTTTAAAGAGATTGTTGCCTTTGCTAAAAAGAAAAATCTCTGGATAATTCACGACCTTGCGTACGGAGATTTATGTTATGACGGATACAAAGCTCCAAGCATACTACAGGTAGAAGGAGCAAAAGATGTTGCTGTAGAAACCTACTCAATGACAAAAGGTTTTTCTATGGCAGGATGGAGGGTAGCATTTGTTTTAGGAAATGAGACATTAGTTTACAACCTAAAAAGACTTAAAAGTTACTTAGACTATGGAACATTTACCCCCATACAAGTTGCAAGCATAATAGCGTTGGAAGGAGACTACTCGGTAGTAGAAAAAGCAAGGGACACCTATTCAAAAAGGTTAGATATACTTGTTGAAGGACTCAACAAAGCCGGATGGCCTGTAGAAAAACCAAAAGCTACCATGTTTTTATGGGCAAAAATTCCGGAAAAGTTCAGACATATGGGTTCAATAGAGTTTAGTAAACTACTCCTTACAGAAGGAAAAGTTGCTGTAGCACCAGGAATAGGATTTGGAGAGCACGGAGAAGGATACGTCAGATTTGCTGTAGTAGAAAATGAAAAAAGAATTAGACAAGCGGTATCAAACATCAAAAAACTTATGAAAAAGTACTGATGGTTTTTTACATACTAAAAAGGTTTATTCAGATGGTCCCACTCCTTGTGGGGATTACTTTTTTATCTTTTGTGATAATACAGCTGGCTCCTGGAGACTACTTAGACCAGCTTAGGATGAATCCTCAAATATCCGAAGCAACTTTGGAGAAGTTAAAACAAACTTACGGCTTGGACCAACCTATTTTGGTTCAGTACTTCAAGTGGCTGTTAAACGCGTTACTTTTTGACCTTGGATTTTCCTTCAGTTACAACATGCCAGTAATAGAGCTTATAAAAGATAGACTACCAAACACACTTTTTTTATCTGTAACATCAGGATTACTGGCATGGCTTTTAGCCATTCCACTTGGAGTAATTGCAGCTGTAAAACCAAACTCTATCGTAGATAAATTTGTCCAGATTTTTTCCTTTACTTTCATGTCTCTTCCATCTTTTTTCCTTGCCTTTTTGTTACTGTTTTTCGCTGTTAAATCCGGATTACTTCCAACGGGAGGAGCTGTCAGTCCAAACTACGAAAGTATGAATTTATTTCAAAAAATATTAGACAGGCTATGGCACGTTAGCCTTCCGGCTTTTGTTTTAGCCATAACATCCTTAGCTGGCTTGGTTAGACTTGTTAGAAGTGCAATGATAGAATCATTACAATCAGAGTACGTTCTTTTTGCAAGGGCAAAAGGGTTAAAAGAGAAAGACATAATCCTAAAACATGCCCTAAGAAACGCTTTAAATCCATTTATAACAATCCTTGGATTTGAGATAGCATCTTTGTTATCCGGAGCAGCGTTAGTTGAGATAATAGTAAACTGGCCAGGAATGGGTATGCTTATGCTCGATGCGGTCTTATCCCAAGATTTATACCTTGTTATGGGAGGACTATACATAGGCTCCATAATGCTTATAGTAGGAAACCTTACAGCGGACATTCTACTTGCAAAATTAGACCCAAGAATCAGACAAAGAGAAGTTGAAGGAATACTAAGATGACAGATGTAATGAAATACATCAAAAAAAACAAATTAGCGTATATATCCCTTTACATACTGGGGACTTTCTACTTCTTAGCCATATTTGCGGATTTTATAGCACCTTACCCATACGATATCCAACACAGAGACACACCTTACCATCCACCAACCCAGATACATTTTTTTGACGAAAAAGGAAACTTTCACCTAAGACCATTCGTTTACAAATACGAGTTGGCTGACCCTGTGTTTAAAACCTATAAAATCAATTATGATGTTAAATATCCTATCGAATTTTTTTCAAAAGGACACGACCACTACTTACTTGGATTTATAAAAACAGATATCCACCTTTTTGGAGTAAAAGAAGGAAAAATATTCTTACTTGGAGCGGACAACCTTGGTAGGGATATATTTTCAAGGATGCTTTACGCATCAAGGATATCTCTATCAATAGGACTAATAGGGGTAGCTTTATCCTTTACAATAGGAGCGTTGGTAGGAGGTATATCCGGCTACTTCGGAGGAAAGGTTGACAACATACTCATGAGACTATCAGAGATAGTTATGTCTTTTCCATCATTTTACCTTATGTTAGCCCTTCGGGCTGTTTTTCCAATAACCTTATCATCAGTTGAGGTTTTTTTACTTATCGTAGTGATACTATCTTTTGTAGGTTGGGCAGGATTGGCAAGGGTGATAAGAGGAATGGTTTTATCAATAAGAGAACAAGACTTTGTCTTAGCTGCAAAATCTTACGGAGCATCATCATTTAGGATAATAACAAAACATATAATACCAAATACTTACTCTTACCTTTTGATTGCGGCTACTTTATCAATACCCGGATACATACTTGGAGAAAGTGCCCTTAGCTTACTTGGACTTGGAATACAAGAACCATACGCAAGTTGGGGAAACATGCTTGCATCTGCCAGAAGTATAACGGCCATATCATCTTACCCATGGATACTTGCTCCCGGTGTGGCAATATTTTTAACGATACTTGCATTTAACCTTTTAGGTGATGCTCTAAGGGACGCCTTAGACCCAAAACTAAAAAGGTTGATAAAGTGATTTGCATTTTATTGGAAAGTTTGTTATAATTATTTTACCCTTTTAAATGACCTTGACAACAGAATAGGAAAAGCCCTATAGAAGGTTTTTATGGGTTTATATTGGGCAAAAAATTTACTATTTGTATTTTGATGTGTAGTCTGCATTTTAAAATAGAAAATATATTATTTGAATATTCAAGTAGTGATAAGGTCTATTTGACAATATAACAGAAATATATTTTCTATTATTGCCGGTTCGATGCAAAAAACATCAATTTGCAGACTTACACACTGCACAAAAAATATGCATTAAGGTATTGACTTTTTAAAAATTTTCGTTTATTTTTTTATTGTAATTTTTAACGGGTTTGACCCGCTCTATAGGGTATTGAAACGCTTATGTTCAAAGACGTTATATTTGTGGTAATAGGTTTGACCCGCTCTATAGGGTATTGAAACATCCGGGTTCAATTTCAACTATTATATTTTCTGCTAGTTTGACCCGCTCTATAGGGTATTGAAACTTGGTAGAAAACAAAATAACAACAAACGTAAAAGAAGTTTGACCCGCTCTATAGGGTATTGAAACGTTCTGGGTCATCTGGTATATCTCTCTCTATCACTTGTTTGACCCGCTCTATAGGGTATTGAAACATTTTTATGCAAAGAAGTTTTATCTCTTCATTTGCGTTTGACCCGCTCTATAGGGTATTGAAACTTGCCATATAAAATTCTTCTTTCATACTGTAGATAATGTTTGACCCGCTCTATAGGGTATTGAAACCTATAAAAGCTACCCCCATTGTGATAGATGCATAACCGGTTTGACCCGCTCTATAGGGTATTGAAACTAATGATATAGCCATCTTCTATTATTTCTGATAATGTTTGACCCGCTCTATAGGGTATTGAAACGGTTTTTCTAAAGCTTTAGCTACTCTTTCAAGCCTTGTTTGACCCGCTCTATAGGGTATTGAAACTCATTTTAATTGAGTGAAGCTTTGTTAAGTCATTTGAGTTTGACCCGCTCTATAGGGTATTGAAACCAACTCGTTCCATTACCAAGAAAATTCAATGAATAAGTTTGACCCGCTCTATAGGGTATTGAAACTTCTATTTGAGTATCTCTTTATTGTTCCTGTAGAAAGTTTGACCCGCTCTATAGGGTATTGAAACAAATGTTCAATATCTCTTGAACATCTGCAACTTTTAGTTTGACCCGCTCTATAGGGTATTGAAACAAATGTTCAATATCTCTTGAACATCTGCAACTTTTAGTTTGACCCGC
>NZ_DAIDMN010000017.1 GCF_027448985.1 Sulfurihydrogenibium sp. | reverse complement strand
TGACTTTATCTTTATCTATATTAATTTCCTCTCTAAATAGTAAGTCTTCTATAGAGATGTCCTTTAAAGTTTTTACTGATAGTTCTATGTTGTTAGGGAGGTTTTTTAAACTTGGTACTATTTTTATATCATTTATTCCTTGCTCTTTAATAAAATTGTATAATCTTTTTATCTCTCTATGATTAAGACTTGGAATAGCTAAAATAACAGACTCTATTCTATTCTCCTTAATAACATCTTGAATATTATCTAGGCTGTTTAAAACAGGTACACCGTGAATAGTAGTACCTAATTTGTTAGGATCGTCATCTACAAATCCTACAGGATTATAATTTGGATCTTTTATTAAACCTCTTACAATCCTTTCTCCTGTTGACCCTGCACCTACTATAAGTGTTCTTTTACCACTTTTATTTATAGAAAAAATTTCTAAATAAATCCTTTTTGAGATTCTAAGCGATCCAATTAAAATTAGAGATATGAAAAAATCTATAACTAAAACAGATTGAGGAATAGACAAAGAGTTAAAATTTTTCTGTAGGAGATAATTCAAAAAGAAAATAACTACAAAAAAGGAAAGTAAACCTAAGAAAATTTTTGAGAGTTCACGAAGTCCAACGAATCTCCAGTTTAATTTATAAATATCTAAAAAATAGAAAATTAACACTTTACCTAAAGTTAAAGGTATTACCCAGTAAATTATTGAACTTTTATAATTTTCTGGTATGTTAAACTCAAATCTTAAGTAAAAAGAGAAAATAAAGCTAAACATGAAAATTAGTAAATCATTAAATAAAAAAAACAAAAATCTTTTTGCTTTTGTAGGTTCAAATATTTTTTTTAAAAAATCTTTTATTTTTCTCATCTTATTATCTTTTTAAGAGTTTTTAAAATAAGTTTTAAATCTGTCAAAAAGCTAATATCGTTAATATATTTTTTATAATATTTTATTTTTTCAGGTAACACCTTTTCAAGATAGACTTTTTCTACATCATTAGCACCTTTTAGTATCTCTTCTTCGTCTACATATTCTAAAGTAGCATAATCAGTGATACCAGGTTTAACTTTCAATATCTCGTTATAGTCTTCTTTATAAACTTCAACATACTTTGGAACTTCTGGTCTTGGACCTACTAAACTCATATCACCCTTTAATACATTTATAAGTTGAGGAAGTTCATCTAATTTGTATTTTCTTAAAAACTTTCCTATCTTTGTAATTCTTGGGTCATCTCCTTTTGTCACCTGAGAGCCCATCTTTCCAGCATTTTCTACCATAGTTCTAAACTTGTAAATTCTGAAAGGTTTTCCATATTGTCCTACTCGAACTTGTTTAAAGAATATACTACCACCATCTTCTTTTTTTATGAGAATAGCTATTATAATAAAAAAAGGTATTAGAAGGATAATTCCTATTAAAGCTAATAAAAAGTCTATAATTCTTTTTATATATTTCCTATAAATCATTTCATTACCTTTTGTTCTTATTTACAATATCTATAACATTTTCAATTATATAGTTTACCTCTTGTTGAGTCATTCCAGGGAAAATAGGTAAAGATAAAACTTTCTCAAAAATCCATTCACTATTAGGATAGTTTTTATCGTATCCTTGATCTTTATAGTAAGAAAACCTATATAAAGGTATAAAATGAATACTAGTTCCTATTCCCCTACTTTTAAGTTCTTCTATAAATTGATTTCTACTTATTTTTAGAGCTTCTAAGTTTAGTTTTAATGGATAAAGATGCCAAGATGAAACTCTATCACTTTTTACAATATAAGGTATTAATTCTTCATATTCTTTAAAGGCATGATTATAAGCATCGGCTATTCTTACTCTTTCTTCCCACATCCAATGAAGTTTTTTAAGCTGTGCAAGACCTAAAGCTGCGTTAATATCTGTCATATTATACTTATACCCATTGTCTAAAACATCATACTCCCAGCTTCCTTCTTTTGAATACCTTTTCCAAGCATCTTTGCTTATGCCGTGTAGTCTCAATATTCTGATTTTTTCAGCCCATTCGTCGTTATCTGTTGTTATCATTCCGCCTTCGCCAGTAGCAAGTGTTTTTGTTGCATAGAAGCTAAAAGCTGTTATATCTCCTATTATCCCTACTATTCTACCTTTATACCAAGCAGGTAAAGAGTGAGCAGCATCTTCTATAACAAAAAGGTTGTATTTTTTTGCTATTTCAAGAATTTCATCCATATCGGCTGGTTGTCCTGAGTAATGAACAGGTATTATGGCCTTTGTTTTAGGTGTGATTTTTTCTTCTATTTTTGAAGCATCAATAAGGTGCGTATCTTTTTCAACATCAACCAAAACAGGCTTTGCCTTAAAATAGTTAACTACCTCTGCTGTAGCAACAAAAGTGATAGTGGGAACTATAACTTCATCTCCTTCTTTTAATCCTATAGCTCTGAGTGCTAAATGAAGTCCAGCGGTACAGGAATTAACAGCAACAGCATTTTTAGAACCTATATACTCTTTAAATCTATTTTCAAATTCAACAGTTTTATAACCCATCGTAATCCAGCCTTTTTTAAGGCTATCTACTACTTCGTTTATCTCATCCTCTGTTATATAAGGTCTATGAAAGGGAATTTGCATATTAAGTTTCCTCCCTAATCAAATTTTCCGTTAAATAACAACCGATTATTTCATCTTTATTTTTCTTCAAAAATTCGTAAACTTTATCTATAAAGTCTTCGTTAATTTTACTGTGTGTTGGTAGATTCACTATATGTTTGCTTGCATACTCACTTATTGGATTTTCCCCATATCTATAATACCAGAACTCAAAATTAGATGTTATTGGATGTATGGGGGATAGAAACCAATCCCCAAGTTCTATTTTATTATCTTGAGCCAATCTAAAAAATTTATTTCTATCTTTAACAAGGAGTGGAAACCTGAGATACGTATGATCTGTATAATCTGGCTCAAAAGGAGGTTCAAAACCAAGATCAATAATTATCTTTTTATATAAACTAGCTATTTTTTTTCTATGACTGATTAACTTGTCTATTTTGTATTCATTATTAACTTTTTCAAAGTATTTGATTCCTTCCTCAGCTTGAACATCGCTAAATCCCTTTAGAAAATCTGGAGGCATTACCGGTTTTTCAAGCTCATAACCTTGAGAAGATCCTATTATCAAGTTTTTCTCACTTAAAAATCTATATGTTTTTAAAGCAACCCAATAAGTATTTGAAGAAAGTAATTTTTCTCTTATATTTAATAACCCTTTTAATAGAAAAGTTTCTTTAAAAGAAGGTTGTATAGCTTTTTTCTCTAATTTTCTTAATTTTTCTGCCATATCGGAATTGGTTGTTACAGCTATTCCTCCTAATCCTGTAGAAAAAGGCTTATTCCATTGTGTAGAATAAAAAGCAGCATCTGCTACAGTTCCGTTTTTTTTACCCTTATATGTTCCTCCAAATCCATGAGCACAATCTTCAATTACAAAAATATTATTCCTTTTCGCAATTTCTAAAATAAGATCAATATTTGCAGGAAGTCCAAATGTGTTTTGAGCTATAATTGCTTTTGTTCTTTTAGTGATTTTGTTTTCTATCTTTTGGGGGTCTATATTAAAAGTATCGGGCTCTATATCTATATAAATAGGTTTAGCTCCAAGATAGATTATTGGATTTACTGCAACTACGCATGTAAAAGCTGGCAAAATAACTTCATCTCCCTCTTTTATACCAATAGCCTTTAATATTGCATACAGTGCTACTCTACCTTTCCAGAATAAAAAGACGTTATCTAAAGAAAGATATTCACTAATTTTTGCTTTAAAAACATCCGTTTTTTTACTCATTTTTTACCTCTGATTTTATATTATAAACGTATATGTATGATTTTTCTCCTTTATGAATTTCTATTTCTGCTATTTTTTTACATCCCATTTTTTCGTAAAATCTTATTGCTTTAGTTAAATTTGAACCAACTACAATTTTAAATGAATATATTTTGCGTTTTTTAAACTCTTCAACTAACGTGTTAAAGAGTAAAGAAGATATACCTTTCCCTTGAAAATTTTTATCAACAACTATACTTAAAAGTTCTGCGTCTGGAACACTTGGAATGATACTTTTTTTCTTAGGGTAAAGGATTGTTTCTATAAGCTTAAAAAAATTTTTAGGTTTAAAGATTTGCGGAAATAAAGTAAAAGAAGCTTCAAGAAATTTTTCTTTAAAAAATCCCTTATATAATTCTGATATACTTTGAGTTCCTGAAATAAACCCAATAATATTTTCATTGTATTTTGCTACAATACAAAAAGAATTATCCGATTTGGATATATAATCATAAAGTGTAACCAAAAATTTGTTACCTAAAGATGATATAAATCCAGAAGATATATATAACTTATGTAATTGTGCTACATTCTTAATGTCTTCCAATTTTGTTTTTTTTTCAATTTTAATCATTATTTTAATTCCTCTAAAGCCTTTATCAGTTTTTTTGCTAACTTTTCATACGAGTGATTTTCGATAACATATTTTTTTCCATTTTCACCAAGCTTTTTTCTTTCCCCTTGACTCATATTGTATAATTTCAAGATAGCTTCAGCAATTGCCTTTGGATTTTCTGCCTCTACAGACATACCACAATTTGCCATAGTTACGATATCATTTTTTGTGTTTATTGCGTGTATTATAGGTTTTCCTGCATACATATAATCAAAAATTTTATTAGCTGATACTCCATATTTATAAATATTCTTATTCCTCCATCCTATATAACAGGCATCTACTAAACTTAACAGACTTTGAACCTGCCTTTTTGGAATAGCTGGTAAAAATTTAATATTATCATAACCTTCAGCCATTTTTTGTAATTTTTCTTTTTCTCCTCCTTCTCCAACTATAAGAATTAAAATATCTTTATAATCTTTCAAAATTTTCCCAGCTTCGACTAAATACTCTAATGCGTTAGCTATCCCTACTGTACCAGTGTAAGCAACTTTGAATTTATCCATAGGAATTTGCTTTTTGATGTCTTCGTTTAAAGGTTCAGTTCTTTCCATATCCTCTAAGTCTACTCCGTTTGGGATATATATAAAATTTTTATCTTTATAACCGTTATCTTTGAGATACTCTCCATAATTTGGTAAAACTGATACAATCAGATCACTTTTTTTAATAGCCATATCTTCAAAATATTTAAGTAGCTTAATAAATGGATGCTTGGGAGAGTAATTACCAAGTTCAATTATTGAAAGAGGCCAAATATCCCTGACTTCAAAGATTAACTTTGAATTATGTTTTTTGGCTAATTTATAAGCAGGTAATACAGGTAAAGTTTCATTAGTTGAAATAATAATATAGTCTGGTTTAGACAATTTGCTTAAAGGTAACTTAAATAAGAAGTAAGTGAAAAGGAACCATTTTACTAATCTTTTTTTATCCCAAGATTTTTTATATTGAGGAACTTTTATCCAAAGATAATCAATTCCATCAATTTTTTCTAACTCAAATCTATCTTTTACTTTAGGAGGATTTTTGAATAGATGTGAATATGAAGCTGTTATTATTGTAACATTGTAGCCAAACTTTAAAAGTTCTTTACCTAGGTAGTAATGTCGCACTCCCATTCCATGATAAGGAGAACCTGCATATTCGTTTATAATCCATATATTCTTCTTTACCATACTTGAGTTAAAACCTCAATAATTTTATCAGAAGCATCACCTTTTCCATAGAAGTGCTCAATTATATTATATTGCTTTTCACCGTTTAAAACCTCTAATGAGTATTTTACAATATCTTCTGCCTTATTTCCAACAAGTTTATTAAATCCTATTTCTACCAATTCAATCCACTCTGTCTCATTTCTTGGAATTACACACGGTGTTCCCCAGAAATAACCTTCTTTTTGAACACCACCTGAATCTGTTATTATAAGTTTGGCATTCTTTTCAAGGGCTAACATCTCAAAATAAGAAACAGGTTCTATTAATAATAGATTCTCATTTTTTAAGTTGATATTAATTCCAGCTTCGTTTAAAGCTCTTTTTGTTCTTGGATGAGTTGGGAATATAATTCTATACCCATAAGATGCAATCTCGTTTAAAGCTTCCCAGATATTTGTAAGATTCTCTCTAAAGTCTGTGTTTTCTGCCCTGTGTATTGTGGCTAAAATAAACTCTTTTGGATTTAATCCATATTTACTTAAAACTTTTTCCTCATCAACCCTCTTAATACTCTCCAAGGCAATATCAAACATTACATCTCCCACTTGGTAAACACCTTTAGAAATACCTTCTTTGTGTAAATTTTCAACGGCTGTCTTAGTAGGTGCAAATAGAAATGTAGATATATGGTCTGTCAGAACTCTATTTATCTCTTCTGGCATCTTCTTATTATAACTTCTCAAGCCTGCTTCTACATGGGCAACAGGTATATGAAGTTTTGCAGCTGCCAATGCTCCTGCCAGTGTAGAGTTTGTATCTCCATAAACTATTACAATATCCGGCTTTTCTTTAAGTAAGACTTTCTCTATTTCTATAAGCATTTTTCCAGTTTGCTCTCCATGATTTCCCGACCCAATGCCAAGGTAGTAATCCGGCTCCGGAAGACCAAGCTCTTTGAAAAAGACATCGGACATATTAAAGTCATAGTGCTGTCCAGTATGAACTAAAATTTCTTTAATCCCTTTTTCTCTTAACTTTTTAGAAACCAACGCAGCTTTTATAAACTGTGGCCTTGCCCCTACAATGGATATTATTTTCGTCAAATCACTTCCTCCTTATATCATTTATATTATTTTAGAATTTTAAAATATATATCTAATAATTTCTTTTCTTCATTTTCCCAATTATATTTCGTCATAACAAGCTTTCTTCCATTTTCTCCCATAGTTTTAGCTATGTGATCATTTTCTAAAAGATAGTTTATTCCGTTAGCTATCTCTTTTGGGTTCAAAGGATCAACACATATACCACAATTATTTCTTTCTATTATCTCTTTCCAAAGTGGAAAGTTAGATGCTATAACAGGAATACCTGCTGACATATACTCAAACATTTTTACAGGTAGACTATCTAGGTAATTTATTGTTGGATATAATGTTACCAGTCCTATCTTAACATTTTTTAGAATTTCTTTTACTTTATCTCTTCCAACGAAACCATAGTATCTAACCTTACTCCAACCTTTTAATGACTTAATATACTCTTCTAACTCTTTACTTTCAAAATTACCAGCAAGATGAAGTGTAGTATTTGTATATTCAAGTGCTTTTATAACTTCTTCAATCCCCCTTATTTTTGTTATTCCACCAATATAGCAAATTTCATTTTTTCTTATATCCCAATTTACTGGTTCATATAGTTCATCAATTTTTGGATAGTTATTGATATCTACTGTATTTTTATTTATCTCTTTAAATCTATCTCTAATATAAGGGGTTGCTGTTATTATAACGTCAAATTTTTTAGCTGCATAATTTTCATAAATTTCAAACATTTTAGAAACTATTGGTTTTATAAATCTATTAAGATAAGGCTTTGTTAAAATATGTCTTGGAACGTCTTCATGAACATCATAAATTACTTTTTTACCTAATTTTTTAAGCTTTAATCCAACGGGAATTAGTTCTGGATCGTGAAAATGATAAACATCGGCTTTTTGATTAACTGCCAATATAAAGGCTTGTTTCGAAGTTTTAAACATCCTTTGAATACGATCTTTATGTTTTTTTAAAGCTATGATATTTATATCATTCACTGTTTCGTTGATATCATGGGGAGCAATAATAGTTAAATTATATCCAGCTTTTTTTAATGAGATTGCCTCTTTGTGAAATATACGAACATCAAAAGGTGAATGCACAGTAGTAACAATACATATGTTTTTATTTATCATATAATTCACCTCCAAAATTAGATTTAGATTTATCTATTCTAAAATTAAAAGTAGAAAGTATAAATAAATAAAGTGCTAATCCATGAGATAAAAGTACCGTTTTCAGATCCGATGAAAGCATAAGTGAAATTATAAAAGGAGAGAACGAAATAAATACAAACTCTTTACCTAATTTTTTTGCTTTTTGGTCAAGAAACTTTAAAATTAATCCAATAAATATTGCATATACAATGAGTCCTAAAAAACCTGCGTGAGCATATCCTGAACCCAACCATCCTGTATTAGCACTTGTTAATGCGTTGTTAAAGAAAAATTCTCCTATAACATTTGGAACTGGTAAATCATAAGGATATCCTATAATTTTGTCTAATAGAAGCCATTTACTATCTGTCCAAAAAACTTTTGGATTTGAAGAAAAAAACTCGTAGTATACAAAGTTTAGTTGTACAGGAACAAAAAAAACTCTGTCTATAAATAAAGCCTTTATCCAAGGTTCAAACCATAGATAATCTAAAATTATAGCTAATATTGATATTAAAATTAGAATTACCGGTACAAATGGTATCGGATTTTTTAAAATTTTTATAATAAAGTGTAAACCCATTACCATAAAAAGTAAAAAAAGATATTGTTTATGAGATGTTAGAGCAAAGATAATTATATAAAATAGAATTAACAGTAGGAATGCACCATAACGTTTTTTTAACAAAGTAATAGTTCCAAGGAAAGACGCAAAAATAATGCTTAAGGAGTGTGTAATATATCCCCATAATCCAGAACTTATCTCTTCTATTTCAAATCTATAGTAATAAACATCTGATAAATTTAGGTTAAAGTAATTCTTATATTTATATGATAATACGATGATATATAAAATGAAGAAAATAAATAGTGTCTTATATATTGTCTGAAGGTTTACCTCTAAAATATGAAGAATTGGGAAAGTTAATCTAATTTTTGTTATAAGTAGTATTATTGAAAATGCAAAAAAACATTCAAGTATGTATATTGTTGCTTGATTTTCTACGGCATAAAGAACTAGCATAAAGAAGAACGGAAAAATGAAATGAATATGGATAAGTAAGTCTGAAGGTTTTGAAAATTCTTTTGGTAATAATATTGATAAAATTAGTATTATTAAAATCCCAGTAAAAATTTTAATAATATTCAAATTCCAGAAATAGCCTTGGTACGAAAACAAATCTGCAATAAATCTATTATATACAAAAATGAAAAAAATATAAAGTAGTGTGTATAACACAAAAATTTTAAATACTTTCATTATCTAAAACTACCCTCAAAAAACATTTTATACCAAAGTCCAAGGTTAAAAAATCTCCAAAGTGTAAATCCTCTATTAAAAATAATTTCACTTTTTAAATCATTTTTTAGTTTTTGTATATTTGCAATATCTTTCAATATATGAGATTCAAACATGATATCTTCTACAAAACCTTTATTAATCCTTAGCCATTTTTCTTCTGGTGTTGCAAAACCTACCTTATCTACTCTCTTCCTAATTTGTTCCGGTAAAACTCCGTCCATGGCTTGCCTTAAAACATACTTTGAAAATCCGTTATGAATTTTATAAACCGAAGGTATTTCAAAACAGTATTCTATCAAGTTTATATCGTCAGCAAAAGGTGTTCTTGATTCTATACTGAATCGCATTGAATTTCTATCTTCATACCTTAGTAATCTTTTTAAGCTAAAGCCAGTTATCAACTGATGAAGTTGTTGATTAAGACTATTGGGAATTTTCTCTTGTCTATCTTTAATCCTGTATGAAAATTCTTTATAAAATTCTGGATTAAGTAAAGATATTGGATAAGATATTCTTTTAATTAAAAAGTCTCTTATCTTAGGAAAAGTTAAGAACTTTCCTAACTCTGATTTTATAGCCATTTTTATTATTGATTTAATATCTATAGGAGAGTTATTTACATTTTTTATTTCATTTATTAAATCAGTAAAATCAAAATTCTTTATAAGTTCTCTGTAGTAGGTAGGAAAATATCCTATATAACCTGTAAATAACTCATCTCCTCCTTGACCATCCAATAGAACTTTTACACCACTTTCATATGCAGCTTTCATTACCCTATACTGTGCATATATACTTGTAGATCCGAAAGGAATGTCTTGAGTGTATATAAGGTCTTCTAAATCTTCTATTAGTTCCTTTTCTGTAGGAAAAGTTCTTATCCATTGAGATTTAGTACTTTCTACAACTATCTTTGCCCAATTACTTTCGTCTACCTTGTCATCTTTATAAGAAGCTGTAAAACATTTTATATAGTCTCCTACTTGAGATAAATGTTGATTTTTAATTATTTCATTCATCACGCAAACAATGGTTGAGCTGTCAAGCCCACCACTTAAACATGATCCAACACTTGCATCAGACCTAAGTCTTAATCTAATCGCCTCAAATATAAGTTCTCTAATCTCGGATATATACTTTTTCTCTTTCTCCGGATTATATTTTTCAAATTTATCATAGTATAAAAGCTCATAATACTTATGGAGTTTAAATTCAAAGTTATTCAAATTTAAAACTATATTGTAAGAAGGTTTTAATTCTCTTATTTCTTTGAAAAAACTCTCTTCTCCCTGTTCTTCCAGACCCAAGGCAATGTAGTCAAAAACAGCTTCGTAATTAACTTCTTTTTTTATAAAAGGAAGTCTAAGTAAAGCTTTTATCTCAGAAGCAAAAGCAAAGTAATTATCATCTTTGTAGTAGTATAACGGCTTTACTCCAAATCTATCTCTTGATAAAAATAAGATATTTTTTCTTAAATCAAGTATTGCAAAAGCCCACATACCGTTGAACTTGCTTACACAATCAAACCCCCATTCTATATAAGACTTTAATAGAACTTCAGTATCTGTATTTGTAATAAAAGTATAACCTTTTTGTTTTAACTCTTCTCTCAACTCTAAATAGTTATATATCTCTCCATTAAAAACAATCCAAACTTTTTGAGCTTCATCACACATAGGTTGATGTCCGGCCGGAGAAAGATCTAATATAGATAGTCTCCTATGTCCTAAAGCAACCTTAAATTTTTTACCTTCAAGGGAATTAATATGACTTTTCGGTGAATACAGGAAGTTAGAATTCCATACTTTATCTGGTGTATCATTTCCACCTGCGACAATTATATTATTCTCATACATAAAGATAAATCCTTCATCATCTGGTCCACGGTGTTTTATAGTATTTGCCATGTCTCTTATTAAAGTTGAGTTTATATTTTCATTACAAACCAAACCAACTATACCGCACATGTTTCAAAATCCCTCTTTATCCTATATTTTAAGTTTATTAACTGCAAATTTTAAATCATCAACTGATGGCAATAATTTTGTAGGAGGTATACCTGTATCTCTAATAAAGGAATAAATTAAAAAGAAGGCTGTGGCTATATATGATAAGCTTGCTGAGATTGCAGCTCCAGAATAACCATATAACGGAACAAGAGTTAAATTAAAAATTAATGTAACAATTAAACCAATAAATGATGCTTTTGTATTAATAATATACTTGCCTATACCTGCAAAGTAATGACTTATTATTACAGAATAACCAAAAATAGTTATTCCAGGAGATAAAAGGATTATAATCTGTTTAACAGAGCTAAAGTCCTTTCCTAGTATTATAGAAAATAAACTTTCTGGAATTAGTATTAATAAGCAAACAGCTATAAAAGTGGCTAAAAAAGATAACTTTGCAAGCATTAGTGTTATTCTTTGGGAGTAAGATATATCATTAGAGTTTGCTATTTTTGAATATTGAACTAAGGATATGCTTCCGCAAATAGTCCATATCGCTTCTGATATTACAACTCCTACTGAATATATTCCAACAGCAGAAACACCTGAAAAATAATTTAATACAAAAAAACTAAATCTATAATTAAGATACTGAATTACATTACTAAGTTGTGCAAAGAATCCGTATTTTAATATTTCCTTTAAGGAAGATTTCAAAGAAAGATTTTCAACTTTAGATGGCAGGTTCTTGATAATAGGAATAATACTCATAAGTAATGAAGCTATATACCCTGAATACAACGAAACTATAAAAGAATTTAATTCAACTTTATGAAATACAAGCAATAAAATAGCAAACAATATGAAATTTACCAAAAGTTGTAAAAGATTAACTAAGTTTTGAAAAATTATTTTTTCAAAAGCAAGAAGGATTACAGTATGAATTGAAAGGATAGATAACAAAAAACCAATTAAAAAAACATGAAAAATAATACTTTTATCAACTGAATGAGTTAAAAACAAAAAAGCAGTTATAACGATACTAACAAAAAAAGCCCAGAAATAAGACAAGATTGCAGACTGAATAACAAAATTTCTACTCTTATTTCTTGGTATTAGATATACCAGTGCTGCACCTCCTATAAATCCGCTAAAAAGATTTATTAAACCAGCAGATGCAGTTAAAAGTGATATATAACCTCTTCCTTCAGCACCAAGGTAATTGGTAGTTAAAATAAGTGTAGCAAATGAAATTATTAGAGAAAATACACGTGTAGTAAAAGTAGAAAAGATACTTTTAATCATATTTTATCCTTTTATTGTCTACTTATTTTAGTACTTCAATTTTAGCTATTGATTTGTATATCTCTTGAAACTGCTTACCAACTACTTCATAACTAAATTTGCTTTTTGCATATTGAGATATTTTTTCTCTATCATATTTATGGGAATTATCAAGCATATACAATATCGCTTGAAGCAACTGTTCACGATTTCTGGGTTCTATAAGTATTCCGCAATCTTCAGTAACAAAATCCTCAGGACCACCGCATCTTGTAGCTATTACTGGAACACCACAAACCAAAGCTTCCGCAGTTGCAACAGAGAATGTCTCATAATTACTGTTTGTAATTAGGAAATCTGCGTCTTCTAAAAATTTATATACTTCTTCTGGTTTTTTTAATCCGTGAAAAAACACATATTTATTAAGAAGCCCAAGTTCTTTGGCTTGGTTTTGAAGCTTTTCTCTATCAACGCCATCACCAAGGATATGAAATTCAAAATCATCTCTGTTTTTTTCATAAGCGACTTTATTCAAGACTAAAAGAATATCGCTTATATTTTTTTCTCTATCGTATAACAAAGAAATATGTAGAATTTTTTTCTTTTTATTGTCGATTTTTGATTGAACACAGTTGATTTTTATATCGACAACATTTGGAACAACAAAATATTTATTATATAGACTACGTTTTAGCATAGCATCTTTTAGATAATTAGATACAGTAGTAACGGCACTTGCATTTTTTATAATTAATTTAGTAAATAGTTTTGTTATTAATCCTTTATAATCTCCATTATTTGGTATATATCCGCTCCAATGCTCTGTAATCAAATAAGGGATATTTATTAATTTTTTAAGTAATAATCCTGTGATTCCAGCGTAAAGAGCAACATTAACGTGCACTAAATCTGGCTTACCAAAATTTTCTTTTATAATCTTTAAACCTAAATAGCTTGCTTTAAGATATCTATAAAAATTTATAAATTTTGACACACCTTTTACTTTTGAAAAACGCTTGTAATAAACTCTAACAGTTGGTATATTATTTTCAATGGAATATTCTATATCATAAATTTTATCTTTTAGAGATTTATCGGCTGTTACAAATAAAACAGCAACATCAGAATATAAAGAAACTGCCTCTGCGTGTCTTTTAATAAAAATACCAGCTATAGGATGAATACGGCTTGGATACCATGAAGCAAGAAAAAGAACTTTAAACCTTATATTGTTTTCCATATCTTTTTAATTTTCCTCCACTTGTTTTATAGTTTCTACAATTATATTAATTTCTCTTTCCTCCATCAATGGCTCAATAGGTAGGCTTAAAACACTTTTAGATGCAAGCTCACTATTTTTTAAACTTTCAAAAATCTCCATACCATTGTTTACAAAAACTTTCATCTTATGAAGAGGCACCGGATAGTATACCATAGAGTCTATTCCGTTTTCTTTTAAATACTTTTGCAGTTGATTTCTATCTTTTTCTATCAATCTTACTGTGTACTGATGATACACATGGTAAGCTCTTGGATGTTCAGATGGTGTTTTTAGCCAGTTTAAACCTTTAAGATGGTTATTATAGATGTTTGCTATTTTTCTTCTTCTTTCTGTAAACTCATCTATATACTCCATTTTAGCCAGTAAAACTGCAGCCTGAATAGTATCAAGTCTTGCATTATAACCAATATGGTCTACATTGTACTTATCCTTTCCACCGTGTTTTAGTAGCATACGAATAACTTCAGCAATTTCTTCATCCTTTGTCGTTATCATTCCACCGTCGCCAAATCCACCTAAATTCTTAGATGGAAAAAAGCTAAAACATCCCACATCACCAAAAGGCCCTGTCATCTTGCCATCCCATTTTGTACCAAAACTCTGAGCACAATCTTCTACTACAAAAAGATTGTACTCTCTGGCAATATCCATAATTTCATCCATATTACAAGGATGACCGTATAAATGAACAGGAACTATTCCTTTTACCCTTGAACAATACTTGTCAAGAGCTTTTTTTATCAGTTGTGTATCAATGGTATAATTTTCTAAGTCTATATCAACAAACAAAGGTGTGGCTCCACTCCTGAGTATTGAGTCTCCAGTTGCAGTAAATGTAAAAGGAGTCGTTATTATAAGGTCGTCCTTGTTCCAGTACTCCTGTTTCTTTCTTATTATAGCTAGAGCCCTTAAAGCCAAGACAAGAGCATCTGTTCCAGAAGATACTCCAACAGCGTATTTTGTCCCTATGTAGTTTGCTACTTTTTCTTCAAGTTTTTTTACTTCATCTCCAAGGATAAAATTGGATTTATTTATAACTTTATCTATATTTTCTTCTATTTTTGGGTACATATAGTAAGTTTCTCTCGTTAGGTCTAACATAGGAATATTTGTTTTTTCATTTTCCTTTACATACTTTTCAACAAACTCTTTTGGAGATATTGTAATATCAGGATATTTATTTAGTAAATTTTCATTTCTTGTTAAAATTAAACCATTAATCGCTTTCGCACTTGATATTAATAAAGAATCTTCTACATCATCCCAATCTATCTCTATATAGGTAGGAGTTTTAGCTAACTTGAAAAAAGATAAAATCTCCTTTAAAAAATTATTAACTATTTTTATTTTATGCTGTCTTTTCATATCTGGGTAAGCATCTGAAATATACTTATACTTTAAAAACACAAAATTATCAAGAGATGAAGAAGATACAAATGCAAAATCTTTGTATTTCAAGTAATCAAAAGCTTCTACTGAATAAGGAAACTTTTTTCTTCTTTTTTCTTCATAGTAATCTAAAAGAATGTTTAAATCAATCAGAATATTTCTCATTATAAAACTCTCCTACAGCTTCGTAAAGTTTCTCATCATCATCAAAATCTACTGAGTTTGTTTTCATACCTATTTCTTTCCAATTTTTTTCAATATACTCATCACTCCACTCTTCTTTATCTTCTTCACTTTTAATAATTTCTACACCATCTTTTTCAAAATGTTTTAACAACCATAGTAAATTATCTAAAATTTCCTCGTTTAAAACATTAATTATAATTTTCATACTTTTTCCTCTAAAGGATAGAATTTATTACCTTCTAAAAGATATCTACTTTTACAACTTTTACAAATAATTTCTATCTTTCCATCTTTTTTTACTACATCACCTTTTATCCTGTCTTTATGGACTAAAACTACTCCACATTTACAAACCCAACCAACCCTTTTAGCAGGAACTCCAGTGTAAAGAGCGTAATCCTCAACATCACAAACTACTACAGCTCCTGCCCCTACCATTGCGTATCTCCCTATGGTGTTTCCACAAACTACAGTTGCGTTAGCTCCTATTGTAGCACCGGTTTTAACAATGATTTTTTTAAATTCGTGTTTCCTTTCTATAAATGCTCTGGGTGTTAGAACATTTGTAAAAACACAGGAAGGTCCACAAAAAACGTAATCTTCAAGCTCTACACCTTTGTATATAGAGACGTTATTCTGTATTTTACATCCGTCTCCTATTTTTACATCCGGACCTATCATACAGTTCTGTCCAATAATACAGTTTTTACCGATTTTTGTATTTGGTAAAATATGGGAAAAATGCCATATTTTTGTTCCTTCTCCTATATCTACAGGTTCATCTATGTACGCAGATTCATGGACAAAGTAATTACTCTTTTCCATACAACTTCTCCACAGCTAGAGGATGAGCTCTCTCATTAAATCCAACGGGATTTAAATTCCTGATTTGATAAACTAATTCAATAGAAGGTCTTGCATCTTCAAGACCAAAACCACCACCGTTTAGAATGTCTTTATACACTACTGTATGTAAATCTGTAAACCCTTCTGAAAATTCTATCTCTTCCCCATCAAAAGTTATAGACCTGTAAGTTCTTTGGCCTTTTTGTTTTATTTCTTCTGGAAGGTCGTTGTAATCTACAGATAGAAACCATCTTACATTTGCTTTTTCAAGTTCTATATACCCAGACATCTTCTTTAAAGGTTCTGAGTAATGTACTTCTGTATGCTTAACATCTCCAAAAATCCAGATAAGCATATCAAAAAAGTGAATTCCAATATTTGTTGCTACTCCTCCAGATTTTGATAAATCTCCTTTCCAAGAAACAAAATACCAGTTACCTCTTGAAGTAATGTAAGTCAAATCTATATTATATTTTTTATTTTTTGCTTTGTATTCGTTTTGAATTCTATCTCTTAAAGAAATTATAGAATCGTGAACTCTAAGTTGTAAAACATTGTAAACCTTTCTTCCAGTTTCTTTTTCTATCTCACTAAGAGCATCTATATTCCAAGGATTCAGGACAAGGGGTTTTTCACATATTGCATCTGCATCATTTCTCAATGCAAACCTAATATGCGCATCGTGTAAATAGTTGGGTGAGCAGATAGAGACATAATCCACCTTTTCCCCTTTTCTTCTGAGTTTATCTATAAATCTGTCAAATCTTTCAAACTCTGTAAAAAAATGAGCATCAGGGAAGTAGCTATCTAATATCCCTACACTATCACACTTATCTAAAGCTGCAACTAAGATATTGCCTGCATCTTTTATAGCCTTCATGTGTCTTGGTGCTATGTACCCAGCTGCTCCTATCAATGCAAATTTTTTCATAAAAAAACCTCCTATTTTACCTCATCAAAGTTGATGTATGAGTTCTATACATCGTGAACACCTTCACCTAAAAATTTTATCATACTCCATAAACAATGTCTACTGGTTGTATGAGTTCTATACATCGTGAACACCTTCACCTAAAAATTTTATCATACTCCATAAACAATGTCTACTGGTCTTTTGTATCCTAAAGAATGATGTGGCCTTATAAAATTGTACTTCCTTACATACTTCCTTAACTTCTTATTCATCTCCTCTAATGTGTAATCTAATCCCTCTATCAACCATAACTCCTCTTCTATTGTCCTTATCAATCTCTCTACAACACCATTAGTCTTTGGACTCCTTGGATAGCTAAAGTAATGTTCTACTCCTATATCCGTTAAATACTTGTTAAACTCCCCTAAAAACTCACTCCCGTTATCTGTTTGTACCCTCTTTATCTCAAATTCAAAATACTCATTTAACTCAATATAAAATTCTTTTGTTTTCTTTGAATTTTTACTTTCATATACCCGTGCAAAACGAAATCTGCTATACTTATCTATAGCTGTGAATTGGTAATATGTTGCACCTGCGATGTTCAGGTGTTTTACGTCTATTTGTACTACATCCCCTGGGGCTTGAGCTTGCAAGCCTCTTTTTGTCCTTTTCTTCTTTATACTCTTTTTTCTTTTGTTTTGTATTTTAATTGATTTTGTTCTCTCTATTAATCCTTCTTCTTTTAATACTTTATACACTGTAGATGGTGATACTTTTATGTTTTTTTCTTCTTGTAGATATACTGATATTTTTTCTTTGCTCCAAGTTGGGTTTTGTTTCCTGACTTTTATTATTTGTTCTCTGTACTGATTTCTTATAGTTGGTTTTCTTGTGTTTTTTGGTGTTTTAGGTCTATCAAGAAGTCCTTCAAGTCCGTCTTTTTTGTATCTTTCAAACCATTTATAGAAGGTAGTTCTTGATATTCCGAAGTATCTGCAGGTTTTGGATATATTTTTTGTATCTTGGTAGTGCTGTATCCATTTTAGTCTTTTTTTGGCTTCTTTTGTTAAAGGAATGTCTTTAATCTTGTTTGATAGTTTTTTAGGAAAGAGTGTTGTCATATACATAGGGGTTCCTATAATACCTTTCATATAACCTACCTCCTGTTTTTGTTGAAATTATTTTAAAGGGGTAGGTGTTCACTGTGTATTGAAACTTATACACAAGCTCTTCCTCATTTATTTTTTGGATTTTTTCGCTAAAGTAGTCTTCCACTTTCCAATAGGCTATCTCTTCTATATTTCCCTTTCTGTCAATTATTAAAAAATGACCAGGCTTTAGTTTATAGGTGTTTTCAAAGATGCTATGAGGGGATGTAATGTAGCCATATTGGAGATATAGACTCAAGGCTTGTATGTTTAGCTTTTTCTCAAAGCCTGGATGTTGGTGAAAAGCCTTAAGCTCGGAAGCAAACATAAAAAGCCCATCCTTGTAATACCAATAAAGTGGCTTTACTCCAAGACGATCTCTGCATAGTATAAGTTTTTGGTCTTTTTTGTCGTATATAGCAAAGGCAAACATACCTCTAAACTTGTGTACTGCGGATATCTCCCATCTATGAAAAGCCTTTAGAACTACTTCC
>NZ_DAIDMN010000016.1 GCF_027448985.1 Sulfurihydrogenibium sp. | reverse complement strand
ATAGAGTCCGCTACTGCATTTTCGTAAAAGTACATATCTACAAAACAGGTTATTCCATTTCTTATCATCTCATAACAAGCCAAATCTGTTCCATCTTTTACAAACTCATAACTAACAAACCTGCCTTCTACAGGCCATATGTACTGTTCAAGCCATACTTTTAAAGGGTTATCACTACCGTATCCTCTTAGTAATGTCATTGCTGCGTGGGTATGTGTGTTTATTAATCCGGGTATAACCACATTTCCATTTAAATCTATAACTTCTTTGGCTTCAAACTCTTCTTTTCCATTTCCTACTTCTGCTATTTTTCCATCTTTTATGGCTATATAACCTTTTTTGTACTCTGTAAAGTTTTCGTCCATTGTCAGTATGTATCCGTTTTTTAAAACGATATCAAACACTTTCTTCCTCCTGTATAAATTCCTTTAAAAATTCGTATAGTTCTTGGCTTGGTTGTAGGTCCACATAGTAAGTACCATCTTCGTGTTCTATTCTAAGAGTTTTTCCATCATCTTTGAAAAAGATGTTTGTCAATCCTTTTGAAAAGTACCACTCAAGTTCTTGGGTAATTCCTTTCATATAAAGGGTAAAACCTCCAGGTCTTTTGGCAACTTTCGTTAAAACAACTGGTGCCTTGTTGACCCAATCTTCTTCTTCCCATTCAAACGTGTTTACATCCGTAGCAATACCTTTTAAGTTAAACTCTTTTTCTACCCAGTTCATAACCTACCCCTCTATGAATTTTCTTACTGAGTTTCTTCCATGATATATTTTTGTTTTTTTGAATTTTTTCAAAATTTCTCTGATGGCTTTTTTCTTTCTTGATGCTTCCAATTGATGAGAAAATCTAAGTTCATAGATTTTTAAGATTTCATCAATTTCCTCTTGGCTACAGTAAGTATACTCTCTGATTGTCTTTAGAAAGTTTCTTGCTTTTCTGTGGGTGATTATAAGGTAAGCGTTGTTTTTATTTTTCCTTATGGTCCCACCGAATATTTCTTTTATCATCTGTAGAGTTTGTGATGATTTTGCTTTTATTGTTACATGAACGAATATGGATGTTTCTGTCCTTCCGTCTTTTCTTAAGGATACTTTACCCCCACAATCAAAAAGTCCGGCTATGTAAGAGAGTTTGTAAGGTTCTACTTTCATCTTTTTACTTCCATGTTTGATATTTCTTTTAAAAGTTCATCAACCATCTCTTCTTCCGAAACTTTTCTTAAAGGTTCTCCATTTTTAAATAAAATTGCAGATTTATAACCGCAAGCCAGTCCTATGTCCGCTTCCTTTGCTTCTCCTATTGCGTTTACAACACATCCCATTATCGCTACTTTTATTGGTTTATCTACGCCGGATAACTTTTCTTCCACTTCTTTTACCACTTTTGGTAGGTCTACCTCTATCCTGCCACAGGTTGGACAAGAAACAATCTCTATGCCTTTTCTTCTTAATCCTAAGGATTGAAGTATCTGATAGGCAACCTTTACTTCCTCTTCTGGGTCTGCCGTTAGAGATACTCTTACAGTGTCTCCTATACCTAAATAAAATAGTATTCCAAGTCCAACTGCAGACTTGACGGAGCCTCTTCCGGCTGGTCCTGCTTCCGTTATACCTACATGAAGTGGAATGTCTGTTTTTTCTGCAAATATCTTGTTTGCTTCTACATTTTGAAGTACATCTGAACCTTTTATCGAAACTTTAAAGTTTGTAAAGCCTACTTTTTCAAAAAATTCAGACCAGTTTAAAGCGCTTTCTGCCAAAGCTTGAGCAGATGGATAGCCGTATTTATCTAAAAGTTTTTTCTCTAAGGAGCCAGAGTTAACACCTAATCTAACTGCTATGTTTTTCTTTTTACACTCTTGTAGTATTTCTCTAACTTTTCCTTCGTCGTTTATATTTCCCGGATTCAATCTTATCCCATGGATACCACTTTCCAGTGATAACATTGCAATCCTTGGTGAAAAGTGAATGTCTCCAATTACTGGAATTGGTGAGTTTTTAACTATCTCTGGTAATGCTAAAGCATCTTCCTCTCTTGGAACGGCAACTCTTATAATCTCACATCCGGCTTTTGCAAGTCTGTTTATCTGATTTAGAGTTGCTTGCACATCGTGGGTTTTTGTATCTGTCATAGATTGGACAACGATAGGTGCACCATCACCTATTTTTACGTTTCCCACAAAAACAGGTCTTGTTTTTCTTCTTTTTATCAAGGTATCACCAACTCCATTCCAACGTAAATTGTGTTATCTTCTAAGTTATTCGCCTTTCTTATTGTTTCAACATCAACTCCGTACTTTTTAGCTATACTGTAAAGGGTTTCCCCTTGGCTTACTATGTGAACTTTTCTTTTATAGTTTGTTTTTGTGAAAGTTGGATTGATTTTTGTATCAATTAAAGAAACTACTATATTTTCTTCTTTATTTTCAGGTGCTACAACTTGATTTTTTGGAGAACTTTTTTTGTTGTTTGCGTAAAGTTTTGGTGGAGGAGTTGTTATGAATCTTCTGTCAAATTCTGCGGTGTTGAGTTTGGGAAGGTTTATATTTATTCCTTCAAATGCAACATCAGTTTTGAGATGTGCGTTGTAAAATTTTAATATATCGTAATCTATCTTCTTTTCCTGTGATAACTCGGATAAATGTATCTCTCTATCAGCTGTAAAGTTTACAACATCATAAACGTTGGATTTTGTATCTAAACCGTACTTTTCCGGATTGTTTGCAATTATTAAGATGGCAAAGAATCTTGGGACATATTCACTTGTTTCTGATGGAAGATTGTACTTAATGTCTTTAAAATTTGTGGTGTTGTTGGCTTCTAACCTTTTTGCAACACATTTTTCTCCACAGTTGTATCCGGCTATAGCAAGCTCCCAACTACCGAACATGTTGTAAAGAAATTTTAAGTATTTTGCTGCTGCAATCGTTGATTTGTAAGGGTCTCTCCTTTCATCTACATACTCGTCTATTCTTAAACCAAATCTCCTTCCGGTGGAAGGTATGAACTGCCATATTCCAGCTGCATTTGATGGCGATGTTGCGTATGGGTTAAATCCACTTTCTACAACGGCAAGGTATGCAAGTTCCGGTGGAAGTCCTTCTTGCATAAATATTCTCTTTACCATAGGTAAAAAGTAGTTGGCTCTTTTAAGAGCGTTTTCTGTAAAGGATTTTTTTGTAGTTGTAAAGTAGTTTATAAAGTACTCAATATCTTGGTCATCCGGAATCTGGATACCGAGTATTTTTGCTTCTTGGGTAATATAGTTTTTCTCTGTTTCACTAAGACCGTACTTTATAGCTTCCAATACAGTTTTTGAATCGTTGGAATCTGTGTTAATGTTGTTATTTGAGGTTGTAGAGTTTTGAATTTTTGTATTTGTGTTCTGGGTGTAGGTGTACTTGTAATCTACTTTTTTAGGTGGTTTATAGCTTTTCTTTACATCTTTAACTTGAACGGAGCAAGAACTTAAAAATAGCCCTATTGAAAAAGCATATATCAATTTTAAAAACTTCACTACAACTCCGGATTAAAGATTAATACCTAATAGATTATTCGTCAAAAGCTGTTAAAACTTTACTATTCACAGCTTTGACTTTTTTATGCTCTTTGATTGTGTTTGTGTTTTCATCAATGTAAACAAGGTCAACATAAAAGTTTTCTAAATCCTTTTCGTTTACACTTGCGTAAGATGCTATTATGATTATATCGTTGTAATGTCCAAGTCTTGCTGCTGCACCGTTAAGGATACATTCTCCAGAGTACCTAACACCCGGAATAACGTAAGTTGAAAATCGCTGACCGTTGTTTACGTTGTAAACCTCTATCTTTTCAAAAGGAATAAGGTTTGCCGCTTCCATAATAGCTTCATCAAGGGTTAAACTGCCTTCGTAATGTAAGTCAGCACCTGTAATTTTTATTCTATGGACTTTTGATTTAAGTAAAGTTCTATACATAATCTCCTCCTTATTTACTTTATAAATCCAAAAACCTTAAGTAAAAATTCAACACTGTTTTGATTAAGTATTACCATTAAAGCCATCACAAAAAATATAAGTAGTTTAATTACCTTCATCTCTCCTTTTAATTCCTGTCTTAGAGTTTCCATCTTTTCTTCAACTCTGCGTATCTCACCTTCTATTTTTTCTTCAACTCTACGTATCTCACCTTCTATCTTTTCTTCAACTCTATGTATTTCGGTTTTAAATTCTGCTTTTGTAATTAGTTCATCCAATAAATCCTGTTTTATTTGAACTTTGGCTATCTCTTTTTCCTCTTTTACTTTCTCTTCAATAACAGATAAAGATTTTTCAACTACTTCAATAACTTTTTTAGCTTCTTCTTTTCCAATTTTTTCTTCCAACATATTATAAAGTTCTAACGTTAAACTGGACATTTCCTATCCTCCTTAAATATCTCTCTTAACAATGTAGTAGGCAAGGTTTATAAGGTCTTCTTTATCTTTATTATCCGGAAAATCTTTTAAATTTTCAATGGCTTTTCTCACATAATCTCTTGCGTGTTCTTTTGCTTTTTCCACTCCTTGATAGTCTTCAACGATTTTTTTTGCTTTTAATAAATTCTCCATTGGAGGATTTTTATCTAAAATAACAGACTTTATAAAAGACTTGTCTTCATCTTTTAGTTCTTCTTTTATTACAAGGAGTGGGTAGGTTATCTTTCCTTCTTTAAGGTCGTTCATTAAGCTTTTTCCAACTTTTTCTTCTTTTCCTTCGTAATCTAAAATATCATCAACTATCTGAAAAGCTATCCCTATGTTAAGACCGTAGTTATATGCCATATCTTTTAAATTTTGGTCTGATGAGGCTAATGCTGTTCCAACATAACAGCAACTTCCAAATAAAACTGCAGTTTTACCTAAAACTATCTTGTAGTAATCATCAAAAGATGTTTCAAAATCCGCTATTTTTTTTAGTTCTAAAAGTTGTCCTTCTGCCATCTTTTTTACGCTATCACTGACGTTTTTAATCATATCTATATCACCGTAGATAGAAAACAGGTAAAGTGCATTTGCATACATGTAATCACCAACTAACACTGTTGTATCGTTTCCAAAAACTCTGTTTACCGTAGGTTTCCCTCTTCTTTTTTCTGAACCATCTACAACATCATCGTGTAGTAATGAAGCTGTATGTAGGTACTCTAATGCAGCAGATAAGATGTAGTCTTTTTCTTCGTTGTATCCTCTTAATGCTTTAGAAAATTTTAAAACAAGGTACGGCCGAACTCTTTTACCACCACCATCTAATATGTAGTTACCTATTTGTAAAATGAGATTTACAGATGGGTCTAAATACTCTCTTAAAGTTTTTTCAACTTTTTCCTTATCAAAATTTACCAAGATGTATCTCCTTAAAAACTTGTTAATAAATTATAAATTATTCTGAATTTTAACTCTTTGGATAATTAAAATTGATAGTATAAATACAACAATAAACAGAATATAGATGTAAGTTTTGTTTTGGTTATAAAAGCTTTTTCCACCGTTGATATAAACTTTTTCTATTATAATTCCATCTTTGTAAAGAGGTAAATAGGACACTATTTTGCCAACTGGATTTATTATAGCTGATACTCCTGTGTTTGCTGCCCTTACAAGATATATGTTGTTTTCTATCGCTCTTACTCTTGCCATCTCAAAGTGTTGGTATGGGGCTGATGTTTTGCCAAACCATCCATCGTTTGTGATGTTTACTATAACGTTTGCACCTTTGTTTACAAAGTTTGCTACAAAATCCGGAAATATAGACTCAAAACATATCAAAGATGCTACCTTCATTTTTTCATAAACAATCAGCTTTTGTCCTTCACCTTTCGTAAAGTCTATACCTTGGAGATACTCAAATATGTTTTCCAAGAGTTTGTTTCTAAAAGGTGTGTACTCTCCAAAAGGAACCAACTTTATCTTTGAGTAGTAGTCTAAATAAAATCCATCTTTATCTATTAAAAACAAAGAGTTGTAAACTCTGTCTATGTCTCCATCTTCTTTCAGCAAAACGTTATCAAATCCGGATAAGATAGGCATCTTTATTTCTGAAAATCTTTCAAAAAAGTAATCTCTTAAAGAGGAGTCAACATAAGGAAAGAAAGGTAATGCAGATTCCGGAAGAACTGCTATGTCAGCACCTTTTTCTTTTGCCTGTTTTAAAAGATTTATGTATTTATCAATTATTTTTCTGTTAATCTCTTTTGTCGGTTTTAACTTCATAGACTCATCTACGTTTCCCTGCAGAACTGCAACCTTGTAATAATCTCCTTTATCTGTATAACTGTTTATCCTATGATTTCCCCATACAAAAATAACGATAAAAAACAGAATGTTAAAGATATTCAAAAAGATGAATCTGTAATCTCTCTCTGAAATCATCATATAAAAACTTACAGAAAAAAATAAAACTAATAATGAAAGTCCGTAGATGCTTGTGTAGTAGGTTATTTGAGCCACTGGATTGATGTATGAAATCATGTATCCAAACAAGTTCCAACTAAAACCGTTGAAAGGAAAAAACTCCCTAATAAATTCCAACACAACCCAAATAAAAGGCAACAAAAAAAGACCTTTTAAAGAGTACCTTAAAATCAGCTTTTTAATGATGAATCCGGATAAAACAAAGGTGTATAAAGCGTAAGCGGTAGAGAAAATCAAAAAAAGTATTGAAGATATCAAAATGTTTATACCACCGTAATAACTGAGGGCAAAGACTATCCAGTAGAAAGATACAAATGAAAAAACAAAACCAACTAAAAATGAGTAAAGTAAAACATTTTTTACACTGTTTTTTTCGATAATGTAAAACCATAAAGAAAAACCAATCAAAAACCCAAAAGGAACGAAAAAGTTCGGTAGTGATAAAGAAAGAAACAATCCGGATAATCCGGATAAAACAAAGAATTTTATTTTCTCGTTCATTACGGTAGAACGATTTTATTTATGTTGGTTATCTCTTCTGCTATTTGAAGAAGGTAGTGTCTAAAAAGTCCTTCGTAGTTATCTTTGTTTAACCTTGAAATAGGAGCTACGATAGAAAGCCCTGCAATAGGATGGTCTGATTCATCCCTTATAACCGTTGCAATTTCCGATACTTCCTTTTCTGCACCTTCAAAGTCTACCTCAAAAATCTCACCTACATCTTTTTTGGCTTTCAAAATTGCTCTTCCAGCTGCCGTTTCAAGGGCAGGATACCTTTTCCCAAGCCTTGATTTTGCCAAAACTGAAGCTTTACTTTCTTTACTGTAAAAATATATAACATCGTTTTGATGAAGCATAGATAGGTAAACAGTTTCGTTAGTTTGATTCCTAAGATTTTTTATAAACTGTTTAGCGTGGTTCAATATTGTCAAGTTCTTTATAAAAGAGTACTCTAAATACAAAGTTTTAACACCTAACCTGTAATGTCCTGTTTCCTCTTCCTGTTCAATAAGTCCTTTTACTTCCAAAGTAGCAAGTATTCTAAAAACGTTATTTTTATTCAACCCTAAAATATTACTCAACTCTGTGACACCTAAATTGTCCCTCTCTTTAAGTGCTTCAAGTAAATCCAAAGCTTTCTCGATAGACTTTTTAGCTCCTTTCTGTTGCATAATCCAAAATTACCTCTTTTATAATCTTACATTTATTTTATCACACAGCTTTTTTTGATAGAATAATTAAACTGATTTTTAATCTAAGGGATTTGGAAGATATGAATGTTTTTGACCTTTTAAATGATTTAAAAGATTTATTGATTATGGAGAAAGAGTGCATCGTAAAAGCTATAAATGATGGTACAGCTACACAGAAGTTAAACGAAATAGTTGAAAAAAAACAGGAAATATTAACTAAACTTGCAAAGTTTAATGTAGAAGATTTTGAAAATTATAAAGAAATTATTAAAGAAATTCAGATACTTTCTGAAAACAACATGTTTCTTGCCCAATCCAACTTAAAATTTATTGAGTCCGTTTTTGAGAGTATATTTGAAGAGACTTCAACTTACTCTTCGGAAGGTGAAGTAAAAAAACAACCATCAAGTATTTTAAATAAAAAAGTTTAGGAGGTTTTTTATGAAAGCTGCTTACTACGATAAATTGGAAGGTTATAAAGCAATAAAAATAGGAGATTTTCCTATACCGGATATAAACGAAGATGAAGTATTGGTAAACATCAAAGCTTTTTCACTTAACCATCTTGATGTTTGGGTTATGGAAGGAAAGTATCCTGTGGCAATACCACTGCCTCACATCTTTGCATCTGATGGGTCAGGTGTTGTTGCAAAAGTAGGAAAAAATGTAAAACATCTAAAAGAAGGTGATAGAGTTGTGATATTTTCCGGATTGTCATGTGGAGTATGTGAAAGATGTTTATCGGGGAAAGATAATAAGTGTAATAGTTTCCGACCTTTAGGAGTTCTTGAAGATGGTGTTTCTGCTGAATTTGTAAAAGTTCCGGCTGTAAATGTTTTTAAAATTCCGGATAGTTTATCTTTTGAATCGGCTGCTTGCATTCCAATCACATACATCACATCTTGGCACTCACTTGTTACCAGAGGTAAAATAAACCAAGGTGATACCGTGTTAATACACGGTGGAGGAAGTGGGGTAGGTACAGCTCTTATTCAGATAGCAAAACTTTACAATGCAACTGTAATAACAACCGTTGGAGACGATTGGAAAATAGAGAAATGTAAGCAACTTGGAGCTGATTTTGTTATAAATTACAAAAAAGAAAATTTTGTGGAAAAAGTAAAAGAGTACACAAATGGACAGCTTTGTGATATCGTAGTAGACCACATTGGAGCTCAGACTTTCTCTGATTCCCTATCTTGCGGAAAAAGAGGGGCAAGGGTTATAACCTTTGGTTCAACAACGGGAGCGGATACACAGATTAACCTTAGATACATTTTCGGAAAAAATTTAACTATCCATGGTGTTTATATGGGAACTAAAGGGGAGTTTGCAAAGATGTTAAAACTGTTTCCCGATAAACTAAATCCAGTTGTAGATTCGGTATTTGATTTAGAAGATGTACAAAAAGCCTATGAGAAACTTCTAAGTAGACAGTTTTTTGGAAAGATAGTAGTAAAGATATGATAAAAATAGAAAATTTGTACGTAGAGATAAATGGTAATCTGATATTGGAAGATGTATCCTTTGAAGTAAAAAAAGGAGAGATTGTAGCGGTAGTGGGACCAAACGGCGGTGGAAAAACTACCCTTGTAAAGGTCATTCTTGGATTTGTACAACCAACGAAAGGAAAAGTTTTGATAGAAGGAAAAAACCCTAAAGATTATGTTAAATCCGGAAAAGTAGGATACCTTCCCCAAAAGTCAAGCTACGATAGAGATTTTCCAGTTTCAGTTTTTGATGTGGTTATGTTTGGACTTATAAACACAAGTTTACCTTATAAAGAAAAAGAAAAAAAGGTTTTGGAATATCTTAACTATGTAGGTATGCAGCAGTACAAAGATTATTCTTTTGGAAAACTATCCGGAGGACAGCAACAAAGAGTTATGATTGCAAGAGCCATTATATCACAACCAGAATTACTCATATTAGATGAACCTTCAACAGGAATAGATGTTGTGGCTCAGGAAAACTTTTACGAATTTATAAAAAAGATAAACAAAGAAAAAGGTATTACCGTAATTATGGTAACCCACGATATAGGAGCCATAGGTTCATTTGTCAACAAAGTGGTAGGACTAAACAGAAGATTACATTATTTGGGAGATTTTAAGGAATTTTTACAAAAAGAAGCCTTAGATAAACTCTACGGCTCGGAAGTAAAACTTCTTATCCACTCTCCAGAATGTTTCACTTGTCAACATTTTAACATAGAGGTTAAGAAACATTGAATATATCAGATTTTTTAACGGTACCTTTTTTACAAAACGCTGTTATTGGTGGTGTTTTAATTGCTGTTTTACTTTCTGTTTTATCTTTGTTTGTGTTTGTTAAAAAATGGTCATTTATAAACATAGGTATATCTCATGCTGCATTTGGAGGTCTTGCAATTGGCTTTTTCCTTGGAATAAATCCAACTTTGATAGGTAGCATTTTCGCAATATCGATAGGACTACTCATAGGTTATATAAGTAAAAAAGGACAGATACATGAAGATATTTCCATTGGAATTTTACTTTCCTTCTCTATGGCTTTGGGAGTTGTTGTTATGTCTTTTTCAAACAACTACAACTCAGACCTTTTTGCCTTTTTGTTTGGTAATATCCTTACAATTACATATCAAGACATCATCATCATTTCATCATTCTCTATAATATCTATCGCTTTTATATTTTACAACCTTGAAAAATTAATGTACTGCTGTTTTGACGAAGAGCTTGCTAACATTTCAGGTATCAACACAAACTTTTTGTACTATGCTACTATCACGATTATAGCTGTGGCAACTGTCCTTTCAATAAAACTTGTAGGTTCTATTCTTTCTTCGGCTATGATAATACTTCCGGCTGCTACAGCTTCTCAGATTTTCTGGAGGTACAAAAGCATAATTCTAACATCAGTTATTATAAGTGTTTTTACCGTTTTATTGGGAATATACGTATCTTTTGAATACAACCTTCCATCAGGTTCAACTATCGTTATTATCTACTCTCTTATATTTTTTACAGCAGTAATTTTTAAAAGGGTTTTTTTGGGATGAGTTATCCAATCTTCATAGGAAATCCTGAAGGAGACTATTTAGTTTTAACAGATGAAGAATACCACCATGCTGTTAATGTAAAAAGGATAAAAGAAGGTTTTCTCATAGAAGTAAATGATTTAAAAGGTAATATGTACTTGGGAGAAGTGGTTAAAATAGACAAAAACAAAGTAGTTGTAAAACCTATAGAAAAATTACATATAAAAACTCCTCTCTACAAGATAACACTTTACCAGTGTATGCCAAACCAACTTTCCAAAATAGACGACATTATAGAGCCTGTATCTCAACTTGGAGTTGACAGATTTGTTCCTGTCTTATCAAAAAATTCGGCAGTAAAACTTTCAGATATAGAGAAGAAAATACCAAAATGGGAGAAAATAGCATTAAACTCAGTAAAGCAGTGTAGAAGACTCTTTCCTGTAGTTATTGACAAACCAATAAAATTGAGTAATATTAATTCAAATGACCAATTAAAGGTTGTTTTTTACGAAAAGGAAAAAGAAAATAAGGTTAAAAACTTGATTGATAAAAAGTATAGTTCTTGTAGTGTTGTTATAGGAAATGAAGGTGGATTTGACGAATATGAGATACAAGAGCTTAAAAACAAAGGTTTTATTTCACTTACGTTAGGAGACTACATTTTAAAGATGGAAACTGCTATAATAGTAGGAGTATGTCAGATTAAATTAATTTTAGATTAGAGGTGATGAAAATGAAAAAAGCGGTTGTAGGAGTATTGGTATCTGCAATCTTAATTGCAAGCTGTGCCCCAGAGTACAGACCTTCTCAATCTACATACGAAGGTGGATTGATAGGTGCCATAACGGGAGCTACAGCTGGAGCTATTTTGACCAACAATAACAAATGGAAAGGTGGTGTGATAGGTGGTGTCATTGGGGCTATTGCTGGAGCTACTATTGCGGAGATATCAAAAAGAGGTGCTGTTGAAGCTGTTCAAACTGGACAACCTGTAAGATACCAAACGGAAGATGGAAGAGGTGTTTACGAAGCAAAACCACTTGGATACGATGCAAAAACCAGATGCCATAAAGTTCAAGAAAAAATATACGAAAATGGTAAACTTGTTAAAGACCAAATAAAAGAAGTTTGTGAAGGTGAAAAAGTAGAACAGAAGTACTAAGGAGCCTGTATGGGATTCCCTGTAAACAGACCAAGGAGACTTAGAAAAAATGAAAGTATTCGTCGATTGGTAAGAGAAACAAACCTTACCGTTGACGACCTTATTTATCCTATCTTTATAGAAGATGGAGAAAATATAAAAAAAGAGATTCCTTCTATGCCGGATATTTACCGATGGTCCTTAGATAGAGTTGATGAAGAGCTTGAAGAAGTTGTTTCTTTGAACCTTCCGGCTGTCTTACTGTTTGGTATTCCTTCCCATAAAGATGAGGTTGGCTCCGATACATGGAACGAAGAAGGGATAATTCAAAGGGCTATTCGTCATATAAAAAAGAACTATCCACAGCTTTACGTTATTACGGACGTTTGTTTTTGCGAGTACACATCTCACGGACATTGTGGTGTACTTCATAACCATGATGTTGACAACGACCTGACGTTAGAAAATACAAGAAAACAGGTTATATCCCATGCAAAAGCAGGAGCTGACATGGTAGCACCGTCCGGAATGATGGATGGAGTTGTAAAGACTATAAGAGAAGCCTTAGATTCATCCGGATTTAAAGACGTTCCTATAATGGCATACTCAGCCAAGTATGCATCGTCCTACTACGGACCTTTTAGAGAAGCGGCAGACTCAACCCCAGCTTTTGGTGATAGAAGAACCTACCAAATGGACCCTGCCAACAGACTAGAAGCATTAAGAGAAGTAAAGTTAGATATAGAAGAAGGTGCAGACATAGTTATGGTAAAACCGGCTTTATCTTACCTTGATATCATCAGAGATATAAAAAACAACTTTAACGTTCCTTTAGCAGCTTACAACGTTAGTGGAGAGTACTCTATGATAAAAGCAGCCGGAAAAATGGGATGGATAGATGAGAAAAAAGTTATGATGGAAACTTTAACATCAATAAAAAGAGCAGGTGCCGATATTATAATCACCTACTTTGCAAAAGAAGTAGCAAAAACACTAAAAAATGGATAAAAAACTTCTTTTAATAGACGGTTCATCTTACTTATACAGAGCGTACTACGCTTTACCACCTTTAACAGCACCTGATGGTACTCCAACAGGAGCCATCTACGGATTTGTTAGAATGTTATTAAAACTCCTATCAACGTTTAATACTCCTTATATAGCCGTTGTTTTTGATAGACCTGAAAAAACGGTTAGACACGAAATTTACAAAGAGTACAAAGCAACAAGAAAAGAAACACCAAACGACCTTCAAATTCAAATCCCAAAAATAAAAGAAATTATAAATTTACTTGGAATAAAAATCCTAGAAATACCCGGATACGAAGCGGATGATATAATAGCAACAATAGCAAAAAAAGCAGAAAATCAAAATTTTGAAGTAATTATTGTAACACCGGATAAAGATATGAACCAGTTAATAGATGAGAAAATAAAAATATACAACCCAATAAAAGATGAAATTGTTGATACTCAAAAAATAGTTGAGAAGTATGGAATAAAACCAAACCAATTTATAGATTATCTTGTACTGGTAGGAGATAGTATAGACAACATACCAGGAGTCAAAGGAGTAGGTCCTAAAACTGCAACCACCTTACTTCAAGAGTATGGAACTGTAGATAACATACTGGAAAACAAAGACAAGTTAAAAGGAAAAATAAAAGAGAGCTTTCAAACCATAACGAAAGAAGATATTCAACTTTTAAAATCCTTAGTAAAACTACATAAAATTGATTTAGAATTAGACTTAGAATCCCTAAAAAAAGAAAAACCGGATTTGATAAAATTAAAAGAGATATTTGAAAAATTAGGATTTAAATCATTGATAAAAGAGATAGATAAACCAAATTTAGATAAAAAACAGGTTATGCAAAAGAGTTTATTCTAATGAGTAGTTTTACAGAAAAAGAGATTATAGAGAGATTAAAAAAACATTTTCCAAATCCTTGGATAGATTTAAAATTTGAAAACCCTTACCAATTGGTTATAGCAACAATACTGGCAGCCCAATCTACAGATAAAAAAGTAAATGAAGTAACACCTAAATTTTTCCAAAAATTTCCTGACCCTAAATCCGTAGCTAACGCATCTACAGAAGAAATAGAGAGTATCATAAAGTCTATAAATTACTACAAAAGAAAAGCAAAACTGATAAAAGAATGTTGTCAAAAATTGGTTAAAGATTTTGATGGAAAAGTTCCGGATACCATAGAAGACCTTGTAGAGCTTCCCGGTATAGGTAGAAAAACTGCAAGTGTAATACTTGTAAATGCTTTTAACAAGCCGGCTATAGTTGTAGATACACATGTAAAAAGAGTGGCTACTCAAAGACTTAAAATATCAAATGGGAAAACACCAGAAAAGATAGAAAAAGATTTAGCAAAATTCTTTTCAAAAGAAAATTGGATATACATATCAAAAGCATTGGTTTTATTTGGAAGATATATCTGTACAGCAAAAAATCCAAAATGTAAAGAGTGTTATCTTAACGATATCTGTCCATACGAAAAGAAAAATCTGTGAGGTGGTAAAAATGGAAAAATACATACCTATAATAGAAAGATTAAAAAGAGAGGAAAAAGATATACTTATATTTACACATGAAAATCCAGACGGAGACGGTATAGGAAGTATGATAGCCTTGTACCTTTTCCTTAAAAAGATTGGTAAAAACGTTGTAATGGCAATGAAAGATGATGTACCTTATGTTTACAACTTCTTACCAAAAGTGGATGAGATAAAAAAACTGCCTATAAACCACAAATTTTCCGTAGCTATCTTAGTAGATGCATCAAGTAGAAAAAGAGCCGGGACACAAATCCAATCCCACGAACTTATAAGAATAGATCACCATATAGGTGGAGAGTTTGAAAGTATATACGATTATGTAGATGATTATAGTCCTTCAACGACTGCCGTTGTCACGGAGATATTAAGAAACTGGGATGAATCTCTCATAGACAAGGAAATAGCAACTTGCCTATACACCGGTCTTATTACGGATACAGGCTCTTTCAAGTATAACAACACAACATCAAAAACCTTTGAAATAGCCAAATTTTTGACAGAAAAAGGAGCAGACCCATTTTATATATCAAAAATGGTGTTTGAGAGAAATAAAGTTAACGTTTTAATGCTTCTCCAAAAAACATTATCAACATTAGAGCTTTATAATGATGGGAAAATTGCAGTTTTAACCGTGTTTAGAGACTTTTTAAACCAAACAAACACATTGGAAGAAGATACGGAGGGATTTGTTAACTTTGCAAGAAGTATAGAAAGTGTAAAAGTTGCAATTATAATGATACAAAAAGAAGATTTAAAGACATGGAGAGTATCTTTAAGAGGAAAAGGAGATGTTGATGTTCAAGAAATAGCCAAATACTTTGGTGGTGGAGGCCATAAAGACGCAGCCGGATGCAGAATAATGGGAGAGTATGAAAAAGTAAAAGAAAGTCTTGTTGATAAGGTATCTCAAAAATTAGAAAATTTACAACTTATAAATGTTTAAGATTACTTATTTTCTCTTTCAAACCTTTTAACTGAAATTTCAGATTTTGTTCCTAAAAATACATATATTCCTAAAGATATGAGCATGAATCCTACTGCTACCAATATTCCAAGAGAGTATATAAGTTTTGATGGGTCAGACATTGTAAACTTAAACACCAACATAAGAGCTTCTATAGAAATTGCGATTATAATGGATGCTAAAAATCTTGTTAATGTTTTCCTAATTTCAGAGTGTCTTCTTGGGTCTTTGTATAAAAGGACTTCTTCTTCAAAAATCGTCTTTGCCAAATCAAATATGGCTATTGAAAGAGTTATTAAAATTATAGATTTAAAAATATGTTCCGGATTCATATCAATATCTAAAAGGTGAGCACTTCCCCATAAAACTAACTTTAAACTTATAAACGAAAGAAATACACTAAATATTAGATATATAAATTTTGTAATTTTTTCAAACCTATCCTTCGTATAAAAGTACTTGTCCGAATGTAAAAGTGCTTGTAAATCTATATCAAAACAAAGTATTTTTTCTATCTCTCCGAATTGATTTTTTATAGGTATTGCAACGGTGGAAGAAATGTCAGGACTGGATACGGATTTATAAGGTTTTGTTATTATACAATCTTCTACTTTCATCACATCTATATAATAAGGTCTGGAAGACCTGTCAACACCTTTTCCAAATCTGTTAACTCTTTTTATGTAAAGTGGATTTATTATGTTATCAACTATCTGAATTCCATTTTTATCCAAAATATAAAAAAGTTCTATAAAAGGAAAAGAGACAAACAAATTTTCCTGAAACGATTCATCTTCGTAGTTATCAAACCTTGAAGTAAAAGCTTTTAACTCTTCACAAAGGTTTCCTTTCATCTCGTCCAAGATGTGTTGAAACTTTTCCATATTCGTCACTCCCATATTTTAATTTCATATTTACTGTATGCAATAAATATGCCTTTTTTTTGAGCAAGGTTTTGTTGAAGTAAAAAATTTATTATGCACAAAAAAAAGCATTTTATCATTTTAATTGCATAAAAATTGTGCAAAAAGATTTAAAAATAAATTTTCTGAATTTAATAAATTACAAATTTTTCATACACTTAACTTCTTTGGCATATCTTTTGATTAACTACTTTATAGAAATTTAAATTGGAGGTTGTGTGATGAAAAAGGTAGAGGCTATAATCAAACCTTTCAAACTTGACGAGGTCAAAGACGCCCTAACTACCATTGGAAACTTTGGGATAACAATCTCAGAAGTGAAAGGTTTTGGAAGGCAGAAAGGTCATACGGAGCTTTATCGTGGGGCAGAGTACATAATAGACTTTGTTCCTAAGATAAAGATAGAGGTGGTGGTGGAAGACGAAATTGTAGAAAAAGTTGTACAGGCAATTATCTCAACAGCAAGAACCGGAAAAGTTGGTGATGGAAAGATTTTTATCATTCCGGTTGAAGATGCTATAAGAATTAGAACTGGTGAGAAAGGTGTTGAAGCTTTATAAAAAAGGAGGTGCTGTGATGAAAAAGTTAAATTTTTTACTGGTAACGTTGGTTCCCACTTTCGTTTTTGCACAAGAATCTCAAAAAATTGATTCTGGAAACACTGCATGGCTGATTGTTGCTACAGCGTTGGTTATGCTTATGACTCCTGCTGGGCTTGCTTTATTCTACGGTGGTATGACAAGGTCAAAAAACATTCTCAACACAATCGGTATGAGCTTTTTAGCTTACTGTGTAGCTTCAGCTGTTTGGGTTTTGTGGGGTTATACGTTAGCCTTTGGAACCGATGTATCTGGAATTATTGGTAGTTTGGAACATGTCTTTTTAACTGGTATCTCTGTTAACGATGTGTGGTCAACAGGAAATATACCAACTTTGCTTTTCGTGGCATTCCAAATGACTTTTGCTGCTATCACGGTGGCTCTTGTAAGTGGGTCGGTTATTGAAAGGATGAAGTTTCAATTTTGGCTTTTATTTGTAATTTTATGGATAACAGTTGTTTACGCTCCAATCGCTCACTGGGTATGGGGTGGTGGATTTTTAGCTAAATTAGGTGCCTTGGATTTTGCCGGTGGTACTGTAGTTCATATAAATGCAGGTGTTGCCGGATTGGTTTTAGCTTTATTGCTTGGTAAAAGGGTTGATTACGGTAAAAAAGCTATACTACCGTCTTCCGTTGTTCTTACTGTTGTTGGTGCAGTTTTACTGTGGTTTGGATGGTTTGGTTTCAATGCTGGTAGTGAACTTGCTGCAGATGGAATTGCGGCTAACGCTTTTTTAGTGACAAACACGGCAGCCGCTTTTGGTGCTATATCTTGGATGATTACTGAATGGTTGGTTGCTAAAAAACCTACAATGCTTGGAGCTGCATCAGGGGTTGTTGCAGGTTTGGTCGCTATTACACCGGCAGCCGGATTCGTAGATTTATCCGGAAGCATAGTTATTGGTATAGTATCTGGAATATTAGGTTTTGTAGGTGTTTACTGGCTTAAGAAAAAACTTGGTTATGACGACTCTTTAGATGCGTTTGGTGTTCATGGATTAAACGGTATATGGGGAGCGATAGCAACAGGTATCTTTGCAAACCCTTCAGTAAATCAAGCCGGAAAAGGTTTACTTTACGGCAATCCATCACAAGTTTTGATTCAGATAGAGGCAGTTTTAGCAACGATAGTTTACACAGCTGTTATGACTGCAATTCTCTACTTTGTAGTATCATTGTTTACAAAAGGTGCAAGAGTTGATGAAGAAACTGAGATAAGAGGACTTGATGAAACAGTTCATGGTGAAAGAGGTTTTGAACTTTAATAAAAATTCTACAGGAGGTACTGTTATGAAAAAGTTAGTTGTGGTAGGTTTACTTTCAGGTGTTACAATTGCAAATGCAGGACAGATTACTGTCGCCAACAGTGATATTGACTTATCCGGAGGAGTTACATCCGGATATTTTTACTCAAACAACATTTACCCAAACAACACAGGTTCAAGCAACCACGATGATTTTAAAGTTAGCAACCTGATAGTCTCTTTGTCTTCACAACCTAAAAATGGTGGTCTTGGCTTTACAGCAGCCTTTGGAACGATTTTACTACCTACACTTTACGATGGTGGAATTACCGAAAATAAAGCTATCTTAAATAAAGGTTTTGGTATTTTGTTTGGCTATGTAACCTACGCTCCAGTTGAAAATTTAACCTTAGACGCTGGATTACTTACAACAAACATAGGCTACGAGATAGCAACTTCATTTTCAAATCCTAATATCACATACGGTGGAGTGTTTTATGCACAACCATTCATATACCCAGGAGCAAGAATTACTTACACTTACAAAGATTTTAAGTTTTACGGTGAAGTTAGTAAAGATAAAGGGTACTTGGATGGTAGCTCATATTCGCCAACATCCGGAGCGTACGCTGTAGGAACACTTGGAACAGTTTACGGAATAAATTACGCACTTTCTTATTACGATTACACAGCTTACAAAAATCTTGTTGACTTAGTTTTATCAAAGTCTATAAATGAAAACCTTGATGTTGCGTTAAACTTTGATTACCAATGGCTTGATAAAACAGCTAAACAATCCGGACATGATAGTAACGGCTACGGTGTGGCAGTTTACATAATACCCAAATATCAAAGTTTCTCTCTACCAATAAGAGTTGAGTACCTTAACGATGGCTCAAAAGGAAAAGAAAGTGGTATATACAACTATGTCTCTTCTGCTTACACAGTAACATTAACACCAACCTACAAACCTACCAAAAACACCTACATAAGAGCAGAAGCATCCTACTTCAAATCTGACAGTAAGATATTCTTTGACAAATCCAATAATCCAAAAGACTCAAAAACATCAGCTTCCATAGAATTAGGCTTTTTGTTCTAAAAGAATAAATACCTCCTTTTTTCAGGGAGGGGGGTTTTTTAAAATTCTATTTTTATGATAATAGTCACTTTTGTGATTTGATAAATATCATTACAGTTTAGAATGAAAAAATGTAAAATAAAAAAGCAAAATTTAAACAAGGAGGTACAAAGATGCCAAAAGTTAACACGTATGTGGACATCTCACAAATCGACAAGGAAGCAAAAAGAGATTTTATCGACAGACATTCACCATTTGTTTATGTAGAAGGTGAAGCAGTAAAAGGTCAAAAATTAAAAGTAAAAGTAAGAGTTGGAAATGAGTACGTTCATCCGGATGACTTTGACCACTACATCGCTTACGTCCAACTTTGGGATGGAGATACTTTACTTGGACAAGCGACATTTACTCCTGGTTCTCTTGGAAACAAACCTAATCAGGCAGAAGTTGATTTTTACATTGTTCCAACAAAAGATAAACTAAAATTAAACGCTATGAGCTATTGTACAAAGCACGGCTTATGGCAAAGTGAAACAGTAGAAGTTGAAGTTTTAGAAGGTCAACCAGCTACCGTATAAATCACCTAATCCCCCCTTTTGGGGGGTTTAAATTCTATAATCTAAATTATTCTCTTCTAACTTTTCTTTATTGAAAATCCGTTAAAAAATCTTTATAATATCTGAAAAATTCAACAAAAGAGGTGTAATCTATGAAAATAGAAGTTTTATCAAAAAAGATTGAGTCTGTAAAAACAGATGCTTTAGTTATTCCCGTTTTTGAAGAAGAAAAAAATTTTTCTGGAAATCTAAAAAAACTTGATGAAATATTTGAAGGAGAGATATCTCGTTTAGTTAAAGCTCAAAAGTTCAAAGGTGGAGAAGGAAAGTTTTTAGTTATTCCAACTTTTGGGAAGATAAAAGCTGACTACGTTGTTTTATCTGGATTAGGTTCTAAGAAAAAGTTTGAATTGGACGTTTTAAGAAGACTTTCCGCATATACAGTCAGAAAAGCAAAAGAAATAAAAGCATCAGATATCATTATAGATACAGATATAGATTTTGGAGATATTGATATAAAAGATGCTATTCAAGCTTTAACAGAAGGGGCTATTTTAGGAGATTACAACTTTGATAAATACTTTACAAAAAAAGAAGAGTTTAAAATAAGTTCACTATCTTTCAATGTTTCTAAAAAAGCTGACAAAGATATCTTAAAAGAATATATCCATATTGGAAAAGTACTGGCGGAAGCTCAAAACTTTACTAGAGACCTTGTTAACGAGCCTGCAAACGTAATAAATACTTTAGAGTTTGCAAAAATTGCAGAAGATTTAGCTAAACAATACGGTTTTGAAATAAAGATATACGATGAAGAAGAAATAGAAAAAATGGGTATGGGAGCATACCTTGCTGTTGCAAAAGGT
>NZ_DAIDMN010000015.1 GCF_027448985.1 Sulfurihydrogenibium sp. | reverse complement strand
CGCGTCAAATGTAGATAAACCTTTTAAATTTTCGTAATAAAGAGGTAAAAGGTAAAAAACCTGATACATTGAAAAACCAAGAAGTAGGAAAAAAACAGAAAATCCTACAAAGTACTCTTTTATCAAAAAAATTCTAAAATCTATCAACGGTTCTTTGGATATAAGTTCTGAAATGATGTATAAAAGTAAAGATATAACGGATACTATAAAGAGATAAACTATCGTATCTGACATAAACCAACCAAGTTGTTGACCTTTTGATAGAAGTATCAGTAAGGATATTGTAAAAGTAGATAAAAAGAAATAAGATACAAAGTTTAATCTTGCTTTTTCTCTTATGAGACTTGTTTCAGGAAGGTAGAATATGGCTAATATAGTTGTTAGGATTCCTACCGGAATGTTTATAAAAAATACCCATCTCCAATTTAGGTACTCGGTAATGTAACCTCCCAATGTAGGTCCAAGAGCAGGAGCAAAGCTAACTCCAAGTCCAAAAATTCCCATAGCAAGACCTTTTTTCTCTTCCGGATACACAGAAAAAAGTATAGTTTGAGCTGTAGCCATTATTAGGGCTTCACCTACTCCTTGAATCACTCTGGCTGTTATCATCCAATCCAGACTTTGAGCCTGACCACACATGAAAGAAGAAAATGTAAATAGAACTATTCCTCCAATAAAGACTTTTCTAAGTCCTATCACTTTATCAAGCCACTCAGACAAAATAAGCATTACAGCTGATGCTATCATATAGGCTGTTATAACCCATTGGATACCGTAAAGGTCAGTTTGTAAAGGTCCCATCATCTTTGGAACAACAATATCAACTATGGTTGTATCAAGAATAGCCATAAAGGCTCCTGTCATAACTATAAAAGTAATAAGACCTCTTTCTAAGTTTGTTATTCTTTCGTAAATAGGTTTTGTGTTTTCCATCGCTTTCTTATTATTTACTTTTCTCTATCTCTACTTCACCACCAAGACCAACTCTTAAAAGAGAGAGATTTCCTTTTGTGATTTTAATCTTAACAGGAATCCTTTGGGCTAACTTTGTAAACTCTCCTGCTGATATATCTCTTGGAACAAGCGCAAACTTTGCAGCAGATGCTATATCTATACTTTCTACTACTCCTTCAAACTTCTCATCCGGATAAGCATCTAAGGTTATGTACGCTTTGTTTCCTACTTTTATACCTTCTAACTTGTTTTCTTCCAACAACACTTTTATGTAAAAACTGTCTGATTTTACTATGGCGTATATCGGTTGTCCTGCTTTTACAACATCTCCTATAGATACGTACTTTTTAGCTACTATACCGTTGAAAGGGGCTTTTAACTGAGTGTACTCAATCTGTCTTTCTAAATCTTCTTTCTTTTTATTTAAACTCTCTATCTGACTGTTTAAAGAGTTTATCTGGTCCTGTATTTCTTTTGTTATATCTTTTTGTGTTTTGGCGTACTCTACAGACTGTTTTGTTTTTTCTATGGATACTTTTATCTCACTTATACTTTTTTCTATAGCTAACTTTTGTTTTTCTAAAACTTCAAGGTTTGTAGCGACTTCTTCATACTTCCTTTTTGCTATCAGCCCTTTTTCTAACAGATTTTTATACCTTTCCTCATCTTTTTGTGCTAATTTAATTTGGGCTTCTATCTGCTCTTTCTGGGCTTGAAGACTCTGTAGTTTTCTATTTAGCTCTTCAACTGTCAACTTTGATACATTTTCATTTATGTTTGTCTCTTTTGATACTCTTTGAAGTTGATTTTCAAGTTGTTGTTTTTGATATACAAGAGATTGAATTTCATTTATCAGACTTTCAAGCTGCAATTTATAATCTGTGTCATCTATCTTTGCTATAACCTCATCTGCTTTTACTTCATCTCCTTCCTTTTTGTAAAGTTGGAGAATTTTTCCACTAACTCTGTTAAATCCTACGTTTGATAAGTAATCTGTCTCTACAAAAACAGCATCTGTAATTGCGTACTTCGTACGATGGTTTATCCATTTTATTGCGTACACAACAAAAACAATTAACAATAAGGTTGTTGTTATCAGCCCTATTTTTTTACCTTTCGAGTTCATTGTAATTCTTCTCCTACCGCTTTTTTGATGTCTATGTATGATTTTAAAAGATTGTAGTAGTTTATTTCTTTACTCTCTAAAGCTCTTGTTAATGAGCTTTCTGCGTTTAAAAGGTCAGTACTTGTTGCAAGTTGATTTTCATACTGCTGTTTTACCATCTCAAAATACTCTTTTGCGTAATCAAGGCTTTCTAAAGCTACTTTGTAATTTTCTCTCGCTGTTATGTAGTTTTCATAAGCTGTTTTTATCTCAAGTTTTATTTTTTCTTTTGTGTCTTGTAGGTCGTACTTTATCTTTTGAGCGTTTGATTTTGCCTGAAGTACTTTATAGTACGGCATGATTCCTTGGAATTCTACCGATGCTCCAACCGTTAACATAAAATTTCCTTTTGGGTCCAAGTATGGGCTTTGGTTTGTGTAAATGTAATCTCCTTGGATAAACACTTTTGGTAAAAAGGCGGATTGTTCTATTTTGGCACTTTTTTCTGCTTGTTTTATGGTTTCTTTGTAAAAATCAAGGATTTTCCGATTTTTGTAAGCTGTCTCTACAAGAGTATCCAAATCCGGAAGTTCTTTTATTTCTATCTTTACTGGTTCAAATCTCTCATCTTTCACTTCTTCTCCTACAAGTTGCGATAGTTTTGATAAAGCTATTTTGTGGTTACCTTTGGCTTCTTGAAGGTTTCTCTTTACCTCTGCAATTCTTACTTTTGATTGTAAAACATCAACCTTGGTTATCAAACCTTCTTTAAAAAATCCTTCTGCCTGTTGGTATATTGACTCTACCGCTTTAAGTTCTTTGCTGTACACTTCTATTAACGAAGCGGTTATAAATACGTCTATATAAGCTTTTATAACATCAGCTTTTACCTGATTCTCTTTCTCTTTGTAAAGATTTTCATTGGCTTTTAGGTTGTAGTTGGATATGTCTATCTTTGCCTGTGTAAAACCACCTGTGTAGATGGGTTGATTGAATCCTACGTTAAATGACAGGTAGTTTTTGTTTGATTGTTTAAATGAAATTGGAAAGTTTGGAATAACTGTCATTGGTGTTTTGTTATAGAATTTTTCTGCTATTTGAGTGTAAAAGGTAGGATAGTAAAGGTTTTTATCAGCTTGAAGTTGTAGTTTGGCAGTTTCCACCTGTTGCCTGTAAGATGATAGTTCTTTGTTGTTTTTCAATGCTTTATCAACAGCTTCTTCTAAGGTTAAGGCGTTGGCTGAATAGACTAAAAATATTGAAAAAATAAGTTTTTTCAAGTAATTACCTCCCTATTTACTCCTTGGAATATTATATCAATTCCTTCCTCCGCTTTTGATACCATCTGGTCTAAATTGAAATTTTTGTTTATTAAACAGTTAAAAAATATCTGTCTTATAAAACCTAAGATAATGGTTGATAAAATCCGGCTTTTTTCTTCCGGAAAGTACTTTTTTAGTACTTCAAAAAGAAGTTGTTGAATATCTGATATCTTCTTTATGTAAAGTTGTTTAAACTCTTGGTTTAAACCAAATAGCTGAGAAAAAAATATTTCCGCAATCTCTTTGTTGTTATAGACTTCAGTTAAAAATTCTTTTACTAAACTTTTAATCGTCGTTTGATAATCTGTCTCTACGTTTAAATAGACTTCTAACTTTTGTAAAAGTTCTTGATGGAGTGTTTTTATAAGTTCTAAGAATATTTCTTCTTTACTTTTAAAGTATATGTAAAACGTTCCTTGGGCAACATTAGCTCTTTCTACTATATCCGATACTTTTGTTTCGTAGTATCCTTTTTTTGCAAAAAGTTCTTTAGCTGACTGTAAAAGTTTTTTCTTTGTTTCTATCTTCACTCTATATTACTCCTTAATGCTAGGTATAGTATTTCTTTTATCTTATCAACAGTGTAAATTTTATCTAATCCCCACAGTTTTGCTGTTGTGTTGTAAACATGGTTTGCAATCTTATCAATGTCAGATGAAGGTATATTACCATCTTGAAGTGAAACAGGAGCTCCTATCTTTTTAAACCATTTTTTAAGTGCTTTTATTCCTTCCTCTGAAGAAGACAATCCAAAAACTTCTTTTGCAAATCGTTCAAACTGTGGTTTGTTTTTATCTTTGTACCACCACATCCAAGCTGGAATAACGATAGACAAACAAGCTCCATGTGGAAGATCGTACAGTGCACCAAGAGAGTGAGCTATCATATGGTTTACATACACTCCTCCTGCGTATCCGGTTCTGGTTATTCCGTTTAATGCAAGTGTTGCAGCCCACATAAACTGTGCCCTTGCATCGTAATCGGTTGGATTTTTGATTATCTTTTCAGTTGTTTCCATAACAGTTTTTACTATACTTTCTACAAGTCTATTTTGAAGGTTAGGACAGACGCTACATGTAAAGTACCACTCTATCGTATGGGCTATGGCATCTACAGCTGCGTACGCTTGGTATTGAGGAGAAACTGTAAATGTAAGTTCCGGATTCAAAATTGAAACTCTTGGATAGATTAAATGTGAAGATATGGATAATTTTTCCTGAGTTTCTTCGTTTGTTATAACAGCATAACCGTTCATTTCACTTCCGGTTGCAGCCAACGTTAAGATTGTGTAATTTGGCAGTGCATCTGTAATAGGTTCACCTTTGAAAAACTCCCATACATCTTTTTCTGTTTTTGCTCCTACAGCTATAGCTTTACCTTCGTCTAAAACGGAACCACCACCAACGGATAATATTGCATCAACCTTTTCTTTTTTTGCTTTTTCTATTCCTTCTCTGGTATGAGATAAAACCGGATTTGGCTTTACTCCTCCATGCTCTACAAACTCTATTTGGTTTTCTTTAAGGCTGTTTATCACTCTGTCGTAAAGACCTGTCTTTTTAATAGAAGACTGTCCGTAAACAAAAAGAACCTTTCTTATCCCATCTTCTCTAAGAATTTCACCTATTAACTTTTCTTTTTCTTTTCCAAATACTATTTTTGTTGGATTGTAGAGCTCAAAGTCATTCATCGCTGTTTACCTCCTGATAAATTAGATTTTTCATTGTTTTTAAAAACAATTCTGCCTTCATTATCCATTGGTTGACATATCAATTTTGTCGCTCAAAATTCTACTCCTTCTTTTTGAACAACTTTTAAAAGTGGTATAGTATCCCAAAATTTTTTAGTCCATTTTTTTCTATTTATTATTATTGGATTCACTTCTGTCTCGTTTTTCATATTGAGATTAAAAACTTTCTTTAAAATCATCTCTTGGTCTATATTTTTATTGAGTATTATAAGGATATCAACGTCACTTTCTTCATCGTAATCTCCTCTAACCTTTGAACCAAATATCATAAATTTAGCCATAGGGTCAAGGCTTTTTACAAAACTTTTTAACTCAGATAGAGTTTTTATTTCTTTTCTATTAAGGTAATGTTTTTTCAAAATTATTCACCTCCTTATTATTTTTATTTTATCTATCAATATGTACATTATTGGTATTACAAAAAGGCTAAGTGGTAAAGCTGTTAATAAACCACCTATAACGGCTATTGCAAGGGGTTGTCTCATCTCTGAACCTTCTGTAAGACCAAGAGCGACTGGAATCAAAGATGCGAATATGGTAAAAGTGGTCATGAGAATTGGTCTTAGTCTTTCTTTCCTTGCTTGTAAAATGGCGTTTAATGTATCAAATCCATCTTTTTTCAGCTGAATTATTCTTTCTATGAATAAAACACTATCTCTTGTTACAAGACCAATTAGTAGAATGATTCCAAAGTAAGAAGTTACGTTTAATGTTTGACCTGTAAATAGTATAAGGGCGAATACTCCGGATATGGCAAAAGGTAATGTTAGTAAAACTGTAAATGGGTGGACTAAACTCTCAAATAAAGATGCTAAAATCATATAAACTGCAATTAATGCAACCAACAAAGCCAAACCTAGAAATCCAAAAGTTCTTTTAAACTCTTTTGTTTGACCTCCTATTTCGTAAGTGTATCCTGATGGTAAAACCTGCTTTATCATATTTTCAACTTCTACAACAGCATCCCCAACGGATTTTCCACCGGTAACGTTTGCATAAAGAGTAACGGCATACTGTCTGTTGTACCTGTTTATAACGTTGTATCCGGGTGCCAACTGATAACTGATTAAAGATGTTAAAGGAATAAGAGAGCCATCTTTTGCTCTGACATATACTTTGGATAGGTTATCAAAACTTGTTAAGAAATTTTCATCAGCTTTAACGTAAAAGTTATAACTTTCGGAACCTTTTTCGTACGTTCCTATCTTGTACTTTCCAAACAAAAAGTTTAGAGTGTTAGCTATATCTTCCGTAGAAACTCCAAGGTTTAAGGCTTTGTCTTTATCTATCTCTACTCTTACCTCTGGCTGGTTTATTCTTAAATCTGTATCTATGTCTGTGTATCCGGGTGTTTGTCTTAATTGACTTTCAAGTTTAGAGGATATGTTAGATAACTCTCCCAAATCAGGACCTTTTATTATGTACATTACATCTGCTGACCTTCCGGCTCTTGGACCTACAGCAGAAGGAATGTCTATTATAGCTCTTACATCCGGTACTTTTGATAACTCTTTCCTTAGTTGGTCCATTATCACTTTTTGGTGTGGTCTGCCAGTACTTCTGTCTTTCAATGTAATAAAGAATATTCCACCGTTAACAGTTGGTCTTCCGGCTACGTTCTCGCCAAATGCAACTCCATACCTTAAAATGTAAGGATTTTTAGAAATTATTTTTTCCATCTCCTTTGCTTTTTTATCAACAAAGTCAAAAGAGGAGCCTGTAGGCGTTTCAAACCTTATCAAAAATCTTCCTTCATCAACGATAGGTGTAAACTCTTTTGGAGTTATTGATGCCAATTTAAAACCTATCAAAACTGTTGCAATAGAGATTGAAAGAACAATGACTTTGTGATTCAAAGACCATCTTAATGCTTTATCAAACCAGTTTTCAAACTTATCGTAAGCCCTTTGAAAAATATTTTTTTCCTTTACCTCTACTAACCTAGCGGAAAGCATAGGAGTAAAACTTAAAGAAACTATGTATGATATTGCTATCGCAATTATTAAAGCAAGAGAAAAACCAAAGAAAAACTTACCTATCACACTTTTGACAAACAAAACCGGCACAAATATAGCAATCAATGAAGCTGTTGATGCAAGTAAAGCAAATATAACTGTTTTTGTTCCTTTTTCTGCTGCTTCTATACCTTTTAACCCTTCTTCATTTCTTCTGTATATACTTTCCATAACTACTATAGCATCGTCTATTACAAGTCCAACAGCAACAGCCAACGCTAATAGTGTAAAAGTATTTAAAGACTGACCGAAGAAAAATAAGAATGCTACCGCTCCCAATATAGAAACCGGAATAGCCATAGAAGGAATAAAAGTCATTTTTATGTTTCCTAAAAATAAGAAAACCATAAAAGCTGTAAGGATAGAACCTAAAACTATCTCATGAAGTGCATCGTTAACACTTCTTTCTATAAAGGTTGATGCATCATAATTTATATCCAGTCTAAGACCTGCTGGAAGTTGTTTGTTGAGCTGGTTCATCTTTTCTATTACTCTTTTGGAGACAGCTACAGTGTTTTCCTTGGACTGTTTGTAAATAATAAGTGCGATTGCAGGTTCTGCCTCTTTTGAATCAAATGCTTTGAATCTAACCAATCCCCTTTTTTCATCAAAGGTAAACTCTGCTCTTCCTACATCTTTTATCCTAACGTTGTTTTTTATGATTATATTATTTATATCTTCTGGACTTTTACCTTTTCCGTAAACTCTTAAAACGTACTCTCTATCTTTGCTATCTATTCTTCCAGATGGTATTTCTACGTTGTTAGACTGTAGTGCATTTACAACATCTATAGGAGTTAGTTTAAATCCGGCTAACTTTAATGGGTCTACTCTGACCCACATCACATAGTCCCTAAACCCTCCTAAATCTACTTCACCAACACCTTGAACCCTTTCAAACTCCCTTTTTAAAACTTTATCTGCCAAATAACTCATGGTTCCATAGTCTGCATAACCATGAAGAAGGATAACCATCACAGGAGCCAATGACGTATCAACCTTTCTAACCACAGGAGGGTCGGTGTTAGGAGGAAACTGTCTTTGAGCTCTGTTTACCGCATCCCTTACTTCTTGAGCTGCAATATCTATATCTTTGTCTAAATCAAATATAACCGTTATTCTTGATACTCCTGTATAACTTGAAGAGTTTATAGCTTCTATTCCACTAATCGTTGCAAGCTCATCCTCTATCTTTCTTGTAATGTTTGTATCTATAACGTAAGGGTTTGCACCGGCATAGGTTGTACTGATAGAAACAACCGGAAAATCTACATCTGGATTTCTGTCTATCGGAATGTATTTAAGAGCGTAAAAACCGGCTATTACAAAAGAAAGCATAAACATCCAAGTGGTAATCGGTCTTCTGATAAAGAAACTGTACACTTTCTTTCTCCTTGACTTTAATTGTACCTTCATTATATAATGTGACTAATAAATCAGTCAAGAGAGGAAAAGATGAAATCAAAAATATTAACGGTTGTAGCTGTAGTAGCTATAGCGGTTTTGTCCTTATTCGTACTTAAATCTATAGAGCAAAAATCAAAAAGTCAAGTAAATGAAAAACCTAAAAAACCAGCTCCAGTTGTAAAAGTAATCACCCCGGAAAAACAACAGATACCTATGTATTACACAGCTAACGCTGTTTTACAGGCAAAAACATCGGCAACTTTAAAACCTCAAGTAAGCGGCAGAGTAGAAAAAATCTTTGTTGAAGAAGGAAGTTTTGTTAAAGCTGGACAGCCGTTGGCTTTAGTTCAACCAGAAAAAGAGCAGTATCAAGTAGAATCTCAGTTGGCAGTTATAAATCAACTTGAATCAAACTACTTAAACAAAAAAGCAATATACGAGCGAAGAAAACAACTTTACGAAAAAGAACTTATTGCAAAAGAAGATTTAGACAACGCTAAAACAGATATGGAAGTGGCTCTAAATCAGTTAAACTCTGCCAAAGCAACCTTAAAAGAGTATAAAAGACAAAAGAATGAAACAGTTATAAGAGCTCCCTTTGACGGCTACTTAGATAAAAGATACGTTAGCATAGGAGATTACGTTGATAGCCAAAAAGAGATGTTTTACATCTTAAAACTAAATCCTATATGGGCAGTCTTTGAACTTCCTCAACAGTATGTAAAAAATCTATCTTTAGGTAAAGAAGTTGAAATAGATGTAGATGGTATAGGAGCAGTAAAAGGCAAGATAGATTACATTTCGTCTTCTTTAAATGAAAACAACTTAATCGTTGTAAAAGTCTTACTTGACAACAAAGATGGTTTACTTAGAGAAAATATGTATGGAAAGGCAAAAATATTAGTTGATAAAGTGGAAGGTTATAAACTTCCAGAAGACGCAGTACAACTTGCAGGTAATGACAATTTTGTTTATAAAGTTGTAGACTCAAAAGCTGAAAAAGTATTAGTTAACGTTTTAAAGCAAGAATATGGATATGTTTACGTATCTGGGGATTTAAAACAAGATGATAAAGTTATAGTGTCTAATCTTATGAACGTAAAACACGGAATGCCAGTTAAAGTAATACAACAACCAGAGGTAGCAAAATGAAAAAAATACTACTTACATTCTTAATATCCTTTTCAAGCTCCTTTGCAATTACATACGATGAAGTCCTCTCTATCGCTGAAAAGAACGCTACTAACATAAAGTTATCTGAAAAAGATATAGAAAAAGTAGAGTACCAAATAAAAGAAGCATACAGTAATATCTATCCTCAAGTAAACTTAACAGGAACCTATACAAGATGGGACCCTAACTACATCTTTGGCTTTACACCTAAAAATCAATACTCAGCAAAAATAGGTTTAACTCAAAAGATATTTGATTACCAAGTTCTTAATCTTTTACAACTTTCAAAACAGAACTTAGAGCTTCAAAAAGTAGTAAAGCAAGATGTAATCCAAAAAGTAAAAGATACAGCAAGAAGACTATTTTTAGCCAGTTTATACTACAAACAAGTTATGGATATAAAACAGGAAAACCTTAAATACTGGGAAGAAAACTTTAAATACGTTGAAGGAAAATACAAAGCAGGTTTACTTGCAAAGTATGACTACATGAGAGCTTCATCTCAGCTTCAAACTGCAATATCAGACTACCAGCTTGCAAAAGCAAACTATGAAAAATCCATAGAAGACCTAAAAAGATTTTTAATGTTAGAGGATATTACACCACCTGAAGGTAGTTTAGAAAAGTTAGATATTCCAAAAGAAAACCAAGATATTAAAAACAACACAGAAATAAAAGTTTTAATATCCCAAATACAAACAGCTGAAAAACAAGTGGAGTACCAAAAGTCAGCTAACTATCCTAACTTATCCTTATTTGTAAACTATCAAACCAACAACCAAGTTAAATTCCCTTCAACCTCTGAAGTATGGAGAAAAGGCTATAACTTAGGACTTTCTTTAAACTGGAATATCTTTGACGGAATGGCAAAAGATAGTAGAGTTTTACAAGCAAAGACAGACAAATCAAAGTATGAGATACAGCTTCAAGATAAAATAAAACAAGTAGAAACGGAAATAAAAAAGGCAAAAATAGACCTTCAGGCTCTTGAAAATCAGCTAAAAGCAGAAGAAGAAAACTTAAAAGTTGCAAAAGAGTCTATGAGATTATCTACTGAAAGATTCAAAGCCAATATAGCTAATACCTTGGAAGTGTTAGAATCTCAATCAAACTACCTAAACACTCAACTATCTTATCTAACAACTCTCTATCAATACAATCTAAGAGTTTTTGACCTACTTAATTTAATCGGTAAATGAATGAAATTCATCATTTTTATGAAAATCTCTTTCTGATAGAATAACAGCAAAACTTAAGGAGGTGATTTTCGTGCTAAAAAAATTAACATTTTTCTCAGTTGTTGCTATGGTTGTTGGTTGTGCAGAAGTTCAAAAGGTTGAAGTTCCCAAGGACAAGGAGCAAAAGATAGCAAAAGTAGGAGAAGAGTCATCTATGAAATTGCTAAAAACTCTAAAAGGTGAACTCATGAACGCTATGCAAAAAGGTGGTCCAGATGAAGCGGTGGAAGTTTGCTCCCAAAAAGCAATGGCTTTAACTTCACAAATAGAAAAAGAAACTGGATACTCAATTAAAAGAACAACCTTCAAATACAGAAATCCTGCAAATACCCCTGACAAATACGAAGCAGAAGCCTTAAAGTACTTTGAAGAAAACATGAAACAAGGTAAGATGCCATCTTACTACATTCAAGCTTTAAATGAAAATGGAAAGGTCGTTTACAGATATTACAAACCTCTCAAAGTGGAAGGTGTATGTCTCACTTGTCATGGAGACCCAAATTTAATGGATAAAAACTTGGTCCAAAAGATAAAAGCAATTTACCCTAACGATAAAGCTGTAGGATATAGAGAAGGAGATTTTAGAGGAGTTGTGAGAGTTACAATTCCGGCTGATAAAATATAACTTAAAAGGGGGTTATAACCCCCTTTTTTATATAAAACAAAATTACTCTTCTATTACTTCTGTAACCAACGCACCAGAAGGGCACTCTTCTGTAACTTCAAGAACTCTTTGAGCAAGCTCACCCTCTATGATAGCACCTTCTCCACCAACTTCAGCTTTTACTTGAGCTATACCATCGCCACTATCTTCGTAAACTTCTGGAACCTCATCGTAGCAAAGAGCGCATGCTGTGCATAGGTCTTTGTCAACAGATACTTTTACCTTCATAACAAACCTCCTAAATTAAAATTTAATAAGCTTAAATAGTATAACCTAATCTATGCCTTTTTTCAATTATAACAATGTTTGAAAGTTTGAATGGTACCTGTTTAAAAATTCTTTCTTAAATATCTGAAAATTATTATTTTTTATTGCATCTCTTATGTCTTCCATAAGTTTTAAGTAAAATCTTAAGTTGTGTATAGTGCCAAGGATGTATGCGGTTATCTCTTCTGCGTTGTAAAGGTGTCTTAAATAGCCTTTTGAGAAGTTTTTACAGGTATAACAATCACAAAATGGGTCAACAGGTGAATCGTCCAATTTGTATCTTGCAGATTTTATATTTATTTTTCCAAAGTGAGTGAAAAGTGTTCCATTTCTACCATTTCTTGTAGGCATTACACAGTCAAACATATCAACACCTTTGTCTACAGCTTCAATCAAGTCTTCCGGTGTTCCTACTCCCATAAGGTACCTTGGTTTGTTTTCCGGAAGTAGAGATGTTACAACTTCCGTCATTGAGTACATAAATTCCTTTGGTTCTCCAACGGATAAACCACCTATAGAGTATCCGTCCATATCAAGCTCTACTGTTTTTAATGTGCTTTCTTTTCTTAGGTCTTCGTAAACGGAGCCTTGAATTATGCCAAAGAGTGCTTGGTTTGGATTTTTCTTTGCTTCTTTTGACCTTTTTAACCACCGGATAGTTCTGTCAAGACTTTCTTTTGCGTACTGATGGCTACATGGATATGGAGGACATTCGTCTAAAGGCATCATTATGTCACTTCCTATGATTTCTTGAATTTCTACAACAAACTCTGGGGTGAAAAAGTGCCATGAACCATCTAAATGTGATTTGAATTTAACTCCTTCTTCTGTGATTACTACCTGAGCTTTTTGTTTTCCTTCTTTCTCTTTTCCGGCTGCTAAAGAGAAAACTTGAAATCCTCCGCTATCTGTGAGAATTGGCTTTTTCCAAGATGAAAAGTTGTGAAGTCCTCCAAACTTTTTTAGAACTTCTAATCCTGGGCGTAGATAAAGATGATAGGTATTTCCAAGTATGATTTGAGCGTTTATCTCTTCAAGATGTTTCATTGTGAGTGCTTTTACGGTTCCTTGTGTACCAACAGGCATAAATATAGGTGTTTCTATTTCTCCATGAGGTGTGTATATCTTTCCAAGTCTTGCATTACCATCTTTTTTTAAAAGGTGGAATCTAAACATCTATCTTAGATTTTTCCTTTTATTGCATCTATCAAATCATCCGGATTGTAAAAAATCTCTTGCTGTCCGGAAGACATCTCTTTAAGTTCGTATTTGTCAGAAACGAATATAACATAGTCTGATTTTAGTTTGTCTGCTGTTTTTAACATAGATTTTAAACTTCCTTCTTTTAACATCGTTTCAGATTTGATGTTGTTGTTTCTTAAACTGTTGGATAAATTCAAAGCTTGAATGTTGTAATCTGATGTGAGGGGTACTACGGCCACTAAAGGTTTTTCTTTTGGTAGGTCTTTAACTAACAAAATAAGTCTTTCTATTCCGGCTGCAAAACCAAGGGCAGGTGTTGGAGGACCTCCCAACTGCTCCACAAGGTTATCGTACCTTCCTCCTGCTGCAACTGTTCCTTGTGCTCCTATCTCATCTGTTGTAAACTCAAAAACCGTATCTGTGTAGTAATCTAAACCTCTTACCAACCTTGGGTTTTCCACAAATTCTACATTTAAAGCTTTTAAGTACTCTTTAAGTTGTAGATATCTTTTTTCTGATTGTTCTGACAAAAATTCTGTTATTTTAGGTGCATCTTTTGTTATCTCTTTACAACTTTCCACTTTACAGTCTAACACTCTTAAAGGATTTAAATCTATCCTTTTTTGACATGTTTCACATAAATGATTTTCATAGCTTTTTAGATACTTGATTAATTTTTCTGTGTAAATTTTTCTTGATTGAAAATCTCCTAAGGAATTTATTTCAAGTTTAAAGTTTATATTTAAAGTTTTTAGAGCTTTATCAACCATACTTATTAATTCTGCATCAGCTAAAACTGATGAAACTCCAAAAATTTCTGCTCCTATTTGATGAAACTGTCTGTATCTTCCGGCTTGAGGTCTTTCGTACCTAAACATCGCTCCTTCATAAAAAAGTTTGTGGTAGCCTCCTTCGGCGTACATCTTTTCTTCTATGTAAGCTCTTACACAGCTTGCGGTCCCTTCCGGACGAAGAGCAACTTCTCTTCCACCTTTATCTACAAATACATACATCTCTTTTTGAACTATATCCGTCGCTTCTCCAACTGACCTTTTAAACAACGATATATCTTCTACGTATGGAAGTATAATTTCTTTGAAATTGTAAAGTTCAAATATTTCTCTGAACGTATCAACTACGTGTCTGTACTTTTTGGCGTTTTCTCCGTATATGTCCTGAAAACCTCTTATTTTCTGAATTTTACTCAAATCAACCTCCACCTACAAAATGGACTATTTCAACTTTATCACCTTCTTTTAACTGGTAAGTTTCGTATTGGTCTTTTGGAATAACATCAAATCCAACAGCTACAGCAATGGCAGGAGATTTTATTTCAAGTAAATCTATAAGCTCTTTAATTGTTAAATTGTCCTTGTTGAACTCTTTTTCTACACCATTTACTATCAATTTCATATTTAAAACCTCACATACCTATGATGTTGTATCCTGCATCTACGTACAATATTTCTCCGGTTATTCCGGATGCAAGGTCAGAACATAAGAAAAGGGCAGCGTTTCCTACTTCTTCAATACTGACAGCTTTTTTTAAAGGTGACCTTTCTATGGATACTTTCTGTATATCTGAAAAGTCAGATATGCCCATCGCTGCCAAGGTTTTTATAGGTCCTGCCGATATACAGTTAACTCTTATATTTTTTAAGACTCCAAGGTCTCTTGCAAGATATTTTACAGAAGCTTCTAACGCTGCTTTTGCAACACCCATCACGTTGTAGTTGTAAACTACCTTTTCTGCTCCGTAGTAGGAAAGTGTAAGTAAACTTCCTCCTTCGTTTATAATAGGAAAAAACTCCCTTGCAATCGCTGTAAACGAATAAACACTGATATCCATAGCCTGTAGAAAAGACTGTCTATCTACTTTGTAGTAAAAATCTTTTAAATACTCTTTGTTTGCATACGCAATTGAATGAACGATTATATCCACACTTCCCCATCTTCCCTTTACCGTGTTTACAAGGTTTGCTATGTCATCATCTTTTGAAACATCACACTTTACAACCAAATCAGAGTTAAACTCTTGTGCAATTGGTCTTACTCTTTTTTCTATCCTTTCGTCTAAGTAGTTAAATCCTAAGGTAGCTCCATTTTCATAAAAAACCTTAGCAATACCGTAAGCAATACTTTTGTCGTTAGCTACTCCAAGGATTAATGCCTTCTTGTTTTCTAAAATTTTCACCTTTATCCTCCTGTAAACCGTAATCTATAATTGATGAAGCAATTAAATACATCAAACCTATCGCGATTGCAGTTGATAAACTTGTTCCACCATTTCTTACAATTTCCACCGTTCTTAGTTTTTCATCCTGTACATTTTCTTTTATCTCTTTTATTTTTTTCTTTGCATACTGATAGTAAAGGTAATTTCCAAACATTCCTATAGCTACCGATATTAGTATGTTTGATATTCCTATCACAACCGGATGAGTTTTCATAACAACTTGTATATACTGAAGCAATAAGCTAAACATCATAAAACCAAAAGCATGAGGGTACATCTTTCTGTAAGCAAACCAAAGTAAACCAAACATAAAAGCTGCCCAGTTCCAGCTTACTTTACCGCTATCTCCTAACTCTTCCCACTTGGCTATATAGTAATCTGCATTTTTACCTACAAAAAGTCTTAACTCTTCTCTTTCTTCTATCGTCATTTAACTTCCCATCGTTGCTTTTTCATTTTCGTTGTATATTGCTTCCCATCCTGCTGGAGTTTTAAACACTCTTATACATTTTATTTTTCTCTTCTCATCAAGTTCAAACCAATGTCTTGCTCCAGCAGGTACGACTATAAGCTCTCCTGCTTCTACATGTATGTCTACTATGTCATCTTCTATTTTTACCGGAAATATACCACTTCCATCAACTACAAATCTAACTTCGTCATCTATATGATGGTGTTCTCTTTTGAATTTTTCCATGAGAGCATCTAAGTTTGGAGTTTTATCCGATAAAACAACTATATCTTCGGTGATATAGCCCATTTTTTGTTTTAGTTCTTCAAGTTCTTTTCTGTAAGCTTCTATGATTGTTTTTTGATTTTCTTCGTCTATCTCGTAATTTTTTCTGACATCTTCTTCCAGTCTGTCTATTCCCCATCTATCGTAAACAACACCGTATTTTGATAAGAAATTTTTAATTTCTTCCGGATTTTCCATAATTTTACCACTTTTTCTAAACACCAACTTTGCCATGTTATCCTCCTAAAACTTTATTTTTTCTTCTTTTAGTAATTTTTCAATGTTTATATTTACATTGTCTAAGATTTCTATATCCTCGTTCCATCCGGATATTTCCCATTTTTTATCTTTTGTAGCTATCCAAACTTTTTTACTTTTTGTAAAAATCCAGATAACCTTTCCAATTCCACTTGACAACAATCCATTTATCTTTTGGTATATGTAATCGGTGTTATCTTCAAAACCTTTTAAATCCGCCTTTATATCAACTTCTATTACAACTTCAGGATGTGTTTCAATATACTTACCTTTTAACTCCTTTATTTTTTCCCTTTCAAATATCCCAATATCAAGTCCGTAAACGGATTTATCTTTTGCTTTGAAACCAAGTTCATTTGAAAGTATTTTATACTTTGTTTTATCAAGGTTTATCAGTAAAAACTCTATTATACTCATTATAATCCATGATTGTAAGTCACTACTTCCCACCACTTCCTCCAGACTTTTTTCTCCTTTTAAAACTTTCTCATAATCTTTGTAGTAAACAGGTTTACCTTTTATCCTCTCATATACCAGTTCTTTTGGAATTTTCACATTTTTTGAAGTTAAAACTGTCAACCTTACCACCTACCAGATGTTTTTTGATGATTTAAATATAATTATATTTTTCATAAGTTCAAAGATAAACTCAAACGCTTCTACGTGTCTTTTGGCTTCAAACTCATTTTTTCCCCAGCAGTATATTCCATGGGTTTTTATCAAAACAGCTGGAACATCCGGATTAATAACTTTAGCTGTTTCTTGGGCTAACTTATTTAAATCAAAATAGTTTTCTACGATGGGAACTTCTATCTGTGCATTTTCTTGCCATATATCAAGGGCTTTTATCATCTCTAAGTCTTTTATCTTAACTTTTTTGTCTTCTCCATAAACGTAAGATATAAAATTATTTGCAGGAGTATGAATGTGGATTACACATCCGGCGTTGGTTTTTTGATATATGTACGAGTGTATCATCGTTTCAGCTGACGGTTTCATCCTTGTTTTTTCTATTGGTTTACCATCTTTATCTACAAACATAACATCTTCATGGCTTACAGTTCCTTTATCTTTTCCGGAAGTGGTTACAGCAAATATGAGAGGTTCATCGTGAAGTTTATAGGAAAGATTCCCACTTGTAGCCGGAAACCAGCCTTTGTTATAAAGCTTTATTTTCAAATCATTTAAAACGTTTACAGCTTTTTGTTTTTCCTCTTGATAAAGTCTTTCTGGCATTAAAATACCTCAGATGTATGAATTAAATATACATTTTACCATACTGAAGGTATTGCAAAAGGAGAAAATTTAAGATAAAATTATCTTAAATTGAGGTAAAAAGATGAAAGAGATAATTTTAACAGTTCACATACTAACAGCAACCTTATGGATAGGTGGAATGCTTTTTATGGTGTTTGTTTTATCACCTTATGTAAGGGCTCTTCCCAACAGTGTTGAAGTTTTTCAAAGAGTTGGTAAAAGATTTTCAATAATCGGTACTTTTATAGGATTACCTATTTTGTTTATTACAGGAATTGGTAATATGCATAATTTTGGAATAACGTTTTACGACTTATTTAATAGAACTTCTTTATACGCATCAACTTTACACGATAAAATTCACTTGTTTTTGCTGTCATTTATTTTAGCGTTGGTTCATGATTTATACTTTGGACCTCGTTCTCATCTAAACGAGAAATTTAGAGTTTTTACAAGAATAATAGGTGTTGTAAATCTGATAGTAGGTATTTTAATAGTATACTTGGCGGCAAAGCTGAGATTTGGAGGATAAAATGCTTTCGGAATCTGTAAAAGATTGTATAAGAGCTTTAATTTACCTTGCTTTAAATCAGGATAAAGAGTATATCTCCGTAAAAGAGATAGCAGTGAAATTAAATTTACCTTTTTTCTTTTTGGCAAAAAATATTCAAAAACTTGTTAAAGAAGGTATTTTAGACTCGTATCGGGGTCCAAAAGGTGGTATAACTTTTAAAAAACCTTTAAACGAGATAAGAATACTTGACATAATAAAATCAATAGATGGTGATTCTTTATTTAGAAAGTGTATATTAGGATTTGAAGAGTGCTCTGATGATAATCCATGTGCGATTCATCAAAGATGGGTTCCTGAAAGAGAACACCTAAAAGAGCTTTTTAGCCAATCATTACAAGATATAGTTAACGATATTAAAGTTGGAAAAGTTAAAAATATTAAACTTTGAGAGGTTAAAAATGGCAGGAATAGTAAGAATTGATGAAACAAAATTTTCTTTAAAGCCACATATTGAAAAAATTTATGAAGATGAGAGATTGAGAATTGTTCTATTTTATTTAAAATCCGGCTCTGTTATAGATTTGCACACATCCTCTTCAACTGTCATTACAACCGTTCTAAAAGGAAAAGGGAATTTTTTTATAGAGGATAGAGAAAGTGTAGAAGTATTGGAAACTGGAGATAGTTTGATTTATTTACCTAATGAACCTCATGGATTTGAGGCTATTGAAGATATGGTTGTTCAAACTGTGATAACACCTTCTCCTATTCAAAAGGTAAAAATATAATGTTTTACATTTCAAAGATAACTCCTATATTTTTTGTATTAGGTTATATTGATTTAATTTTCTCTTTAGTTTACAAAGTAAATAACAACATCCAATTTTTAGGATTAATTTTAGTTTATGGATTTATTTTTAATGTTATTCTTGGAGGACTTTATCAAATTGTTCCAAACTCTCAATCTCAGAAGTTGAATTTTCCAACATTCAGCTATATCGTTTTTTTGATTTCTTTATTAGCTGATATATCTTTTTTCATTAATAATGACTTGTTAATTTTTTCTACCTTAAAATTTACCTCAATATTTGCTTTTTTTCTTCATATTTTTCATGTTATAAAAATTATTAAACCTTTAACAATTCGATTTATAATAACTGGGATTTTTTATATGATTCTATCTATTCTTTTTTTGAATGCTTATCTATTTTGGAATATTGCTACTTATCAATTTTCAATTCATATATTTACAGTAGGTGTTATGACTAATTTAATAATAGGTGTCCTATTTACATGGATTCCAATGTTAACTATGCAAGTATTGAATTTAAATTTGGCAAATAAGTTTTATTATATTTATCAAGTTGCAATATTTATTTTTTTTGTTGCTTTTTTTGTTAGAGATTATAATCTTGTATTTTTTTCCGGATTGGTTTTATTTTTAGTTGTTTTGTTTTATTTGTATATAATTTACGATTCTGTTTTTAAGGATAAAAAAGTTATTTTTTTACCGGTCGTTGTTAAATATTTTTTATCTGGATGGATATTTTTTTTATTTGGGATACTTACTATCTTATCTATTATTTTGCTAAACAGATTTGATTTAATTTTATTACACATAGATTTTATGGTATATGGCTTTGGATTTTTAATATTATCAGGTGCAATACTTCATTTAGTACCAAGAATAATATGGAATTGGTTTTATCAGGAAAAAGTAAAACTTGGAAAAAATGTTCCTTCTATCCATGAATTAGTTAACGAGAAATTTGCTTTAACATTTTTATACTTTTTCCCTCCATTTTTACTGTTCGTTGTTTTTTTAGATTTTCTTGGACTGTTTCTTGTGTCTGTAAGTTTAATGTTTGTATTTTATGTTTGCTTCTTAATACTGTCATTTTATAAGATTTTAAAATTTGTTTTCTACTAAAGTTTTTCAATTAAAAAGCCTTTTAAATAAAAACTATTTGGAATGTTTAAGACGTATGGATGGTCTACATCCTGCATTAAAAACTCTCTAAGCTCCACAACTGAAAAAGTATCCTTACACGCTTGCAATGTTGTATCTATTAAGTCTTGCAAGGTAATGTGGTGTGAACAGCTAAAAACTGCCAAATATCCACCTTCTTCTAAAAGTTTTAAGCTGTTTAAGATTAGATATTTAAATCCTCTCAAAGCTCCTTCTTTTTCGTTTTTTGTTTTTGCAAAAGGTGGAGGGTCTAAAATTATAAGGTCGTATTTTTGCTGTGACTTTATCTCTTTTTTTAAAAAGTCAAATACATCTTCTCTTACAATCTGGTACTCTTTTATTTTATTGATTTTTACATTTTCTTCAATGTAATTAACAGCATTTGGTGATACATCTACAAATTTTACAAAAGATGCCCCTTTTAAACCGCAGTGTATACCAAATCCACCGGAATTTGAAAAAAGGTCTAAAACTTTAAAGTTTTCTTGTGTATAGTCTGAAACTATTTTTCTATTTTTCCTTTGGTCTAAGTAAAATCCGGTTTTTTGACTTTCTTTTAGATTTATTACGAATTTTGCTTGGTGTTCAGTGATTTCAATTTTATCCGGAATATTTCCGTAAACTAATCCTTCTGATGGTTGTAATCCTTCTTTTTCTCTGGCTTTTTCATCTGATTTTTCGTAAATTCCTTTTGGATTTAAAACTTCTATAAGTCCTTGGATTATGTAATCTCTAAAACTTTCAATAGCAGCTGAATTTATCTGAATTGATAAATATCCATTGTAATAATCTACCATCAATCCGGATAATCCATCGGCTTCCGCGTGAATAACTCTGTATGCATCTGTTATTTCAAATAAAGGTTTTCTCTTTTCAAAGGCATTTTTTATTTTACCGATAAAAAATTCTTTGTTTATAGGTTCATCTTTAAAAGTTAAAATTCTTAAAGTTATTTTACTTTTAGGATTTAAAAAACCTATTCCAACAAACTTTTTATCGGGAGTAAGAACTCTAACTAACTGACCATCTTTTATATCTTTAAAATCAGATTTTATCTCTTTATTATAAATCCAAGAATTTTTAAGCTTTATTTTATCTAAGCCGGCTGTGTTAACGATTATACTTTTCATTTACAGCTCCTGTTAATCTTCAATCTATTATAATCCATTTTACAATCTTAGAATGTGTGATAGAATTCTATTGTATAGATGTTTACAATTTGCGGTGATAATAATGAGAAAACTACCAATAGGAATACAAACATTTAGTAAGATAGTTGAAGATGATTGTTATTATGTTGATAAAACACCTTTTGTTAAAAAGTTAGAATCCGGAGGCTACTACTTTTTAAGCAGACCAAGAAGGTTTGGAAAATCTTTATTTCTAGATACACTCAAAGAAGCATTCAGTGGGAATAAAGAACTGTTTAAAGGTTTGTATTTGTACGACAACTGGAATTGGGATAAAAAATATCCGGTTGTAAGGATAGATTTTTCCGGAATGGAAACAGAAGACAAATCTCTTTTAAAAGAAGACATCTCTTCAACCATTGAAGACATTGCAAACTTCTATCAAGTAAAATTAACCAAAAAAACACTACCATCAAAATTCCAAGAACTAATCAAAAAACTATATGAAAAACACAACCAAAAAGTAGTGGTGTTGATAGATGAGTACGATAAACCAATACTGGATGTAATAGAAGATACACAAAAAGCAAAAAACAACAGAGAAGTACTCAAAAAATTCTTTGAAAT
>NZ_DAIDMN010000014.1 GCF_027448985.1 Sulfurihydrogenibium sp. | reverse complement strand
ATAATAGAGTTTAAAGTGATAGAAGAAACCCAAGAAGGAAAAGCATTAGACCAGATAAAAGAGAAAAAGTATTATGAAAAATACCAAGACAAGTATAAAGAGATTTACGTGATAGGTATAGAGTTTAGTAAAGAGAAAAGGAATATAACAAACTTTGAGGTTGAGAAGGTAAAATGAACAAGATAGACATAACCCTAAGAGACATAATCCAAAACATACCTATAAAGTTTATAGAACTCCTTGTCGGCAAAAAGCGGTAAAGATACTTGATAACACATTTCCATCTGTAAAAGAAAGAAAAGCAGACATAGTATTAGAACTTGAAGATGGAAGTATTCTCCACATTGAAATCCAAACCTATCCGGATAAAAACATGCCATACAGAATGCTTGAATACTACATCATGCTAAAAAGAAGATATAAAGACAGACAGATAATACAGATAGTCTTATACATAGGAAACGGAAAACCAAGAATGAAAAACACAATAAAAGAAAACAACATACAATACACATACGTATTAAAGGACATAAAAGAGATAGAATGTAAAGAGTTAATGGAAAGCCAAAACATAGAAGACAAAATACTTGCGGTATTGTGTAAAGTAGAAGATTTTGAGAAATATATTTTAAATTTGGTAGACTATTTGATGAGATTACCAGAGAAAGAGAGAGGGGATTACATAAGGAAGCTATTGATAGCGTTAGATTACAGACCTAAATTAAAGGAAAGGTTAAGTTTAATGATGGAGGAAAGAAAGATGCCACTAACAATAACCCAAGAGATGATAAAACAGGACCCATTTTATAAAAAAGGATTGGAAAAAGGATTAGAGAAAGGAATCAAACAAGGCTTGGAAAAAGGTATTAAACAAGGATTAGAAAAAGGTATTAAACAGGGGAAGATTATAAGTATGCAAAATTCCATCATAATAATTTTGGAGGAAAAATTTGGGAATATTCCTAAGAGTTTGGAAGATAAAATAAAAAGCATCAACGAAGAAGAGATATTAACAAACTTGATGAAAATGGTATTAAATGCAAAAAGTATAGAAGATATAAAAATATAAAAAGCCAATTCCAGTTGAAATTTTTAAAAAATTTTTGTTATACTTTTTTTTACGTTTTTTCATAAAAGACGAATGAGGTCATAATGGGGGAAAAAGAAAGGTTTTATCTCATAGGTATATCCGGTTTATTTCATGATATTGGAAAGTTTTATCAAAGGTCTGGAGTATCTATAGAAGATTACAAAGACGATTTTAAATATCAACATGCAGCACTTTCTCTAAAAGCAATCAATGAAGAACTTTCAGAAGGTTTAAAAGCGGTATTTTCTCAACAGGAAATGGAAGTTATAAAAGATGGAACATACCATCACAATCCCAAAAATCAAACTCAAGAAATATTTCAAAAAGCAGATTGGTTTTCATCATCTGAAAGGTTAGATGAAGCTCCTTTTGACACATCTCAAGACATAGGCAAATTTATGAGAGACAATCCAAGACTTAGAGCTGTCTTTGAAAATATATGTCTTGAAAAAAATAAAGATAAAGATGATAAAAGGTATTTTTATAAAATAGACAAACTCTCTTTAAACAAAGACACAATCTTCCCACAGGATTACTATCAACTTTATACAGACTATCAATTAAAAAAGGAAAGTATAAAAACCGCCGGAGATTACAAATCCCATTGGGATAACTTTAAAAAAGAGTTCAACGAAAAATTAACATACCTTGCAAGCTTGGGAGTCAAATTCCAAAGTCATCCGGATAAAATATTTGAGACAATATACTACCTGATTTATAAATACAACTGGTGTATTCCAGCATCTACTTTCGACTCAAAAAACAAAAATAACCACTATCCGGATATATCACTTTTTGACCACTCTCGTGTTTTGTCAGCGGTAGCTGTAATTTTAGCGGATTACTTCAAAGATAGACAAATAAATAAAGAAGAATCAATACTCCACATAAAAGCAGACATAAGTGGAATACAAAAGTTTATCTACACAGTTTATAAAAAACCTGTTGCAAAGACATTAAGAGGTAGAAGTTTCTTCATAGCACTCCTTCCGGAAGTCTTTTCTAGATACATAATAAGCAACCTTAACTACCCTATCACAAATATACTATACAGTGGTGGTGGTGTTTTTGAGTTGATAGTGGCAAATACTCAACAAAACAGAGAAAAAATAAAAAAACTGCTGACAGATATAGAAGAGTACTTACTTGGAGAGTTTGAAGGAGAGCTTGGGCTTTCGGTAGGAACTTACAGCTACACTCCAGACAAACTTTCATCTGGAAAGTATAGAGAAGTTTTGCAAAAGTTAAACGAAAGCCTTGACAATGGAAAAAGAAGAAAATTTATCAATACTTTAGATAAAGCCATCAGTATCGTAAACCAAAAACATATACAAACAAAAAAATTATGTCCTGTATGTAGAACCTATCTAACGGAAGAGGATAAAGAAAACTGTGACAACTGTGAAATTTTTATAAAGATAGGAGAAAAACTTCCATCAACTAAATACCTTATTTTTTCCAAAAGTGTAGGTTTGAACTTTTTAGACAGTAGAAGGTTAATAACCTTAGGAAATTTAGGAGTTGTTTACCTTGCTGAGAGTTCAGACGAACATTTCTTAAAAGATGAAAGTATCACATCTATACTAAAAATAAACGATACAGACAATTTAAAAAATGCAACCGGATTTAAATTCTTGGGTATTACAGTTCCAAAAGCCAAAGAAGATTTTGCTTCAACGGAAGAAGTGGTATCAAAAGGTCAGATAATTCCATTTGAAGAGATAGCAAAGTTTTCTCAAGGAGACGAAAGAATAGGAATTTTAAGGATGGACGTGGACAATTTAGGAAAGATTTTTAGTCAAGGTTTAGGTGATAAGATAACCATATCAAGAATAGCAACTTTAAGCCGGATGTTTGACCTGTTTTTTACTGGATACATTAACAAACTTTGTATAGAAGAAAGTAAAGATAAAGGTCAAAACAAAACAGATAGCATATACTACATCCTGTACTCTGGTGGAGATGACCTTTTTATAGTAGGACCTTGGGACTTTTTACTTGATTTTGCAAATAGAATATACAAAGAGTTCACACTTTACACAACCGCAAATCCGGATATAACAATCTCAGCTGGGTATGTTCAGATAAAACCAAAGTTTCCAATAAGAATATCAGCTGAGATGGCAGGAAAAGCTGAAGAAGCATCAAAAGAATCCGGAAAAAACAGAATTACAGCATTTAAAAATACGGTAGAATGGAAAGATTTTGAAGAAGTTATTAAAAAAGCAACAAAACTAACCAGTTTTATAGAAAACAAAAGAATATCAAGAGGATTTATACATTACTACAAAACTTTGGAAGACAAGTACCTTGTAGAAAAAAACACAGACAAAAAAATAATTTACAAACAAAAACCAAACCCGATGATATACCCATACATCCAGTACTACATAGCCAGAAACGTATCAAACGATGAAGCCAAAAAATTTTTAGAAGAAGAGTATATAAAAAATTTGGAAAAAAATAAAGACGTGTCAGACTTTATACTAAACTACAGTTTCTTAAAAACAAGAAAAGTAAGAGGTGAGAAAGATGAGTAAAGAGTTTCAACAAAAACATCAACAAAATCAACAAAAACAGCCAGAAATACCAAACTTTACAAAACAGATAAAAAAGGCTTCAAAATTGTCCGATGTTTTAAAACCGGAAGTTTTTGCTCCACCACAAGGATGGGCAGATAAAATAGCAAAAGAACTAAGCGAACAATTAAAAACATCACAGCTAAGAAAAGTGTTTACAGAAATAAAAAATATCTGTGATAAACAGATAAAAGGAAACGCTACATCAAAAGAAGAAATTTACCTTCTTTATCCTAAACTGGCTTACTCTAAAGGAAGAGGTCTTATGCCAAAAGAATTTTATGAACTTTTAAAAACTTGTTTAGAAAAACTTGTAGATAAAAACAGTACAAAAGAAGATTTTGAGAGATTTTTACAGTTTTTCACAGCTATAGTAGCATACAACAAAATACACAACAAAAATTAGGAGGTTTTAGAAAATGAGCATTAACCTAAACTTTAAAGGAAACTTAATCATAAAAGCAAACCTTGTGTGTCTCACAGGATTACATATAGGAGGTTCAAAAGAAAGCTTTGAAATAGGTGGATTAGATAACCCTGTTATAAAAGTTCCAATAGATATAAAACTAAAAGATGGAAGAGAGATAAAAGAAGGAATGCCTTACATTCCAGGGTCTTCTTTAAAAGGTAAAATAAGAAGTCTCTTAGAGTGGAAATACGGACTTGTAATGGTAAAGAGAGACAATAAAGGTAATATTAAATCAGAGTTCATCCCATTTGATGACAAAGGAAACATAAACGATGTTGGGACTGTTTTTGGTGTAGGAGTTTCAAATGTAAAAAATTTAAAAACTCCTGCTGGACCTACAAGAGTAAAATTTTATGACAGTTATCCAACTGCTACAACCATAGAATTTTGGAAAGAACAGCTGGGAGAAGGTCTTTACACGGAAGTTAAAGTAGAAAACGCGATAAATAGAATTACATCTCAAGCTAACCCAAGGTATCAAGAAAGGGTACCAGCAGGTTCAGAGTTTGAAGTGGAGATTTTGTTTGAAGTTTTAGAGGACAAAGATTTTCAGAGATTCAAGATAGTTTTAGAAGGAATGAGACTTCTTGAAGATAACTACTTAGGTGGTGGAGGTACAAGAGGAAACGGTAGAGTGTTTTTTAGAGATATAGAAATAATATACAGAAGTAAAGAATTTTACGAAGGAAAAGAGGAAGAAAAGAAATTAAACGGTGGTAATAAGTTTAAAAATGTAGAAGAAGCTCTAAAATCAAATTTGGAGCTTAGCAGATGAACATTTACAGAGTTGAGGTAAAATTTCTCTCTTCTTTAAGAGACTCAATCTCATCTTATACTATATTTGGAGGAATTTGCTGGGCTTACAGGTTACTGTACTCAGAAGACAGTCTTTTAAAATTTCTAAATCGGTACATAGAAAACCCAAGTTTTATTGTAAGTTCAATACTACCAAAAAAAGAAGGAAAAAACTTTTTTCCAAAACCTTTACTTTTATCCGAAAGAAGCAAAGTCTTAGACGATTATAAAAAGTTAAAAAAACTAAACTTCATATCCGAAGAGAACTTTAAAAAAGTTTTAGACGGAAAAATAAAGACAGAACAAGATTTGGTTGATGAACTGAAAAATCAGAAAGAGCCAGTAGATTTATACACAAAAACTTTACAACCAAAAACCAAGATAGACAGAATATTCTCTTCAACGGAAGGAGATGGAGAGCTTTTTTATCAAGAGCATTACTACTACACTGATAGTTTTTTTTACATTCTATTTTACAATGAAAGCTTAAAAAATGAGGTATTTAGTAGCCTAAAACTCTTGCAGGACTGTGGTATAGGAGGCGATAGAACATCCGGAGGCGGTAAAGTTTTGTTTTCAGACCCTGTTTCCGATGATAGCCTAAAAAAGTACATAGAAAATAAAACAGACAGATTTATAACACTTTCTCCATTTATAGTGGATACAGATATATTTTACGAAGATAGTTTTTATGAGTATTACACTTTTACCGGAGCTGTAGATAACAACTACGACTTTAAATTAACCAACATATGGAAAGACAAACTAATATACCTAAAAGAAGGGTCAAATCTGAAAGTAAAAAGTAGGAAAGATGTTTACGGTGAAATAAGAAAGATAGATTTGGTAAAAACTGTTTATCAGTATGGTCTTGCTTTTCCCGTTTACATCCAATCCGGAGGATAAAGTATGAACCTAACCATAGAGATTTTATCTCCAGTTCATATAGGTGATGGAACAAAGATAGATAATTGGAACTACGTTTATGACGAATCAAACAAAGTTGTCAAAGTGTACAGTTTTGATAAAGTAGTATCAGCATTGAAGCATGAAAAACTAAAGCTTTCTACATTACTTTCAAAAATAGAAAGAGAGTCTCTTCAAAACGATTTAAGAGATTTCATACCAAAAGATTTAAATCCTTTGTACACTTTAAAGCTGGAAGGAAAAATCCGCAAGCCAAACAAAGAAGGTAACTCAGAGTTTAAATCCATATGGTCTTTTATAAAGGTTGCAAACAGTGTTTACATTCCAGGTTCAGAGATAAAAGGAGCCATAAGAACAGCCATTTTTTACCACTATCTTAAAAACAACCAAAAATTAAAAAATGATTTTCTAAACGATTTGAGAAATGTAAATCTAAACGGTAATGTTAAAAAACAAGTTGAGCAAATATCCAAAGATTATGAAAAAAGAGTTTTTTCAAAAGGTAAAGAAGATGGAAAATTTGATTTTATGAAGTTTGTATCCATATCTGATACAAACTGTAAAAATCCGGGTGATAGCCTTTATATAACAGACGTAAAAGTGATAAATACATCAAAAACTTTTTCAGAACTTCATGAAGTTTTAAAAAAAGGACAAAAGTTTTCCTTTAAGATAGATATTCTATGGAATGAACTTTACAATCAACACACATCTATGGATATAAAAGATTTAAACTCTTTGAAAAATATCTGTAACGAGTTTGCCTTTGATTTGATACAACACGAAAAGGAGTTTTATAAAAACTTGGAAGAAAAACTCAACTTTGATTATGACAAACTACAAAACATTAAGGACGGATTTTTACTTAGGATAGGTAAACATCAAGGCTTTTTAAGTTTAACTGTAAACTTGATTGTAAAACAAAGTGACCCGATTTTATTTGGTAGTATTTTCGAAAAAATAGTAGAAGATTATAGGAATAGTCGAATAAAAAAAGGCTATAAGAATAAGCCAGCAAAGTCAAGAAAGTTGACTGTTAACAATGAACCTTTAGGGTGGGTTAAGGTAAGTTGGTAAACTTTGAGTTTGTAAGGTTAAAGATAGATTATAAAGTACTCACATCTTTTGAACAGCCCTATTTTTTAGGCTCAGCGTTTAGAGGTATTTTAGGTAGGAATCTAAAAAAGATGGTCTGTATTAAACCTTTTATAGAGTGTAAAGAGTGTGAATTAAACCAAACCTGCCCTTACACCGTAATATTTGAGTCTGAACTGTTTTTCAACAAACCTTCAAAGTATGTTTTTCTAATGCCCTTTGAAAAAAGAATGCTAAAAGAAGATGATATTTTAAGTATAGAGATAACTCTTCTTGGTGAATCTTCTGAATACTGGGAGTTTTTAATCGCTTCTTTATCTGGAGTTTTAAACTTAGGTAAAGAAAGATTCATAAAGTCTGTAGGTAGTTATTACTACAATCCTTTAGCCGAAAGTTACAAACCTATATACAACTATGTAGGAAAATCTAACGCCTTTCATTTTTTTGATTGTAAATCCGGATTAAAAAATCTAAAAGTAAGACTTTATCCAACTTCTATAAAGCTGTTTGGAAATATTGTAAAGTTTAACGAGTTTAACAAAGATATCTTTATAAAAGCTATACTCAGCCGTATATCAAAGGTAGCATCAGCTTACGGTTATTTGGAAAACAAGTTAACCATAAACAAAGATACAATAGAGCTAAAAGATATAAAATTAGTTCCATCTCCGATGAAAAGGTACTCCAACAGAAAAGAAAAACATATGGTTATTCCGGCTTTTGAAGGAGAGTTTACAATAGAGGGAGATATAAACACCATTTTACCTTACCTATACATAGTTGAAAATATAAATATAGGAAAATCTACTTCTTTTGGTTTGGGAAGGCTAAAAATTTATAGGTAGTGTTATTCTAAAAACTGTTTTGTTGTTTTCTCTAAAATATTCCAAATATCCATTTACCAAAAGTTTTAAGCGTGTTTTTAAGTTTTTCAATCCGGTTCCTTCTACTATTTGACTAAAACCTTCTCCATCATCTACTACTTCAAGAATTACCATACTGTCTTTTTTGTATCCTTTTATCCATACATTTCCTTTTGACTTTACACCATGTTTTATAGCATTTTCTACAAGGATTTGTAAGGAAAGTTTTGGAATCTTTACCTTATAGATAGATTGGTCTATGTGGTACTCTACATTTATCTGAGGAAACCTGATTTTCTGGATAAAAATGTACTTTTGTACGATAGATAACTCTTTTTCAACTTCTATCAAACTTTCTTCGTCTATTATATCTCTTAAGTATTTTGAAAATGTAATTATTGTTTTTTCAGCTAACGGTGGGTCTATGTGGGTAAGTTCAGCTAAAACGTTAAGGGTGTTGAATAAAAAGTGTGGATTTATTTGGTATTCCAAACTTTTTAACCTTGCTGTAATGAGAGACTTTTCTAAATCAGACTTTATTTTTCTTATGTTAACTATCCAGTAAAGGAGATATCCTAAAACAGCTGTCAAAATACCAATTGATACAAAACTTAAAAAAAGAATCTCTTTATCAATTTTTACTAGTATTATTCCAAAGTTTTTTACTATCAGATATCCTGTAATGCTACCAAAAAATCCCGATAAAAAAGAAAAAAACAGACTTATAAACTCCCAAAGCCCTTCCGGAAAATGTTTTAAAACGTACTTGTTTGAAAAGTTTATAAATAAATATGAGTACAAAAATATAAAACTTCCAAAAATTATACCTGTAAAAAATCCTCTATAAATACTCCCAGCTGATATTAAAATTGTTATAAAACTACCTAACACTCCACCAAAAATAATCCCAAAGATAAAAACAACAAGCCAATCCTGTTTAGATATGTCTATAAAATACTTCACGAAAATCTTCCTCTACGTGTAATAGCAGGTTAAAAACTCCAACACATACACCCGGATATCCCTGTCCCGGAAACACAGAATCTCCTACCAAATACAGATTTTTTATTGGTGTTATGCCAACAGGGTAATTAAGCATCGTGTACTCTCTTCTTAAAGGTATGCCTCCAACACTTCCTCTGTATCTTTCAGTATATTTTTTGAATGTATTTGGTGTACCTACCATCACATCTCCTTTAACAAGTTTTCCAAAAGCAGGCACCTTTTTATAAAGCTTGTTTAGTATAAACTCTTTTAATCTCTCTTTTTTGTTTTCATAATCATCTTTTGTTAAATTTTCCCAAAAGTCTATTTTACAGTGAGTAGATATTGTAATACTTTTCTTACCACCACGGTTATCAATTTGGTCCGCAACCGAAACGAAAAATGAGTAACTGTCTGTGTAAGGATTTCTTTCGTGTAGTACCTGATAGTGGTGATTGTTTAAAATATTTTCTTTATCTTCTATCCAAAAGTACAGTGTTGCTGATGACCAGATTTTGGAGTATTTTTTTATATTTTTTTCACAGTAGCTATTTTTTAGATTTTCATCTAAAAGTTGACAGTAATCCCATATTGTTCTGTTTAAAATAACTTTTTTTGTATAAAAGTTTCCTTTGTTTGTTTTTACGGTAAAAACATCTTTCTTTTTTGATATTGATAAAACTTTTGTTTTCCTTAGTATATCTTTTTTATCTTTTGTTATGTTCTCTAAGAAATTACTCATTCCTCCAACTACGTAGTAATTTTTTAGGTTTGGGTAGGTCAGTCCCATAGAAGCAAAAGAAAAGTTAACTTCATCCCAATAACACTGGGTCGTCATAAGAATTTGACTGTTTAAAAATGAGATGTAATCTTTGTCCGGATTTTTCACGTACTGAGTTATCACATCTTTTGCTGTAAAGGTGTTCTCTTTGAAGGTCGATAGTAGATATGGTATATTTTTTAGGGCTGTTTTTGTTAATGTTTTTAGATTTTTTGGATTAAATGGTAACATTTTGTAGATACTTTCCCAGTTTTTGGAAGATGTTTTTTTTATCTTTTCCCAAAGCTCTTTATTGTTTGAATGGTAAAAGTTTTTATTTATCTCTTCAAAGGCTTTTTCGTAATCCGTATATCTGTAGATAACTTTATCACCTACGTAAACCACTATTGAAGGGTCAATTTCTATCACAGGAAGATTTTTTTTATCCAATTGAAGTATTTTCAACAGAATATCCAACGGTAATCCTTCATCTAAACCTACCAATGTGGAAGCTCCTACGTTGTAAAACATTCCATCTTTTTCAAATGTACCTGCACATCCTCCTAAATAGTTGAGTTTTTCTATAAGTAATACGTTTTTTCCAAGTTTTTTTAAGATGTTGTAGGTTATTACACCTCCTATGCCACCACCAACTATTATGTAATCAAACAACTGTTTTCTCCTTTAGTTTATAGATAGAATGTCAAAAAAGTAGTCTTTTATATTGTTTACCGTGATGTTGAGTTTGTCTGTAGATTCTATTACTTGTATGGTGAATATATCTGTATTCAGTGTTATCCGAGATATACCTTTTCCTGTTATGTTTATCACCTCTTGGTTTGGAGTTTTTATGACCAATTTGTAGCTTCCTTTTGATATGAATGTTATTCTACATTCAAGGTATCCTGTTCCTTCAATCTCAAATATTCCACCTATTATATCTTTAATGATGGTAGTTGATGACTCTACTTTTACAAGCATAAGAGTTCCACCTTTGATTGATGTTTAGATAAATTATAAAGAGTTGATTATTTTTATAAAGATGTATTTTTTGATTTTTAAGGGTTTTTTATTTAAATTTGTTGAAGCTCTTCCGGATATGGGTTTAGGTACTTTTGAGATGAAAGGTACTCATCTTCAAACCTGTAAACAAAGTTTCTGATAAACTCCAACACGACCATAAGGTACATCCTGTCTTCTTTGAGTTTGTTGAGTAGATGGTGAAACTGCCTTTTTTCTCCGGATTTGAGTAAATCTGAGAAATGTCCGTATATGTGTTGTAAAACGTTTATATGAGATTTTATGGTTTGATGTTTTGAAAGAGTTTGTCTTAAAAGTTCTTCGTATTTTTCAACTGTTTTATCCAATCCTAACTTATCCCAGTTTGCTACAGTATTTCCCATTTTTTTTAGGTTCGTTGGAGAGTAAAGCATTATCAAGTACTTGTGTCTTTGGTGAAATTTTATCAAGTCTTTTATATGTTTAAGGTCTTTTTTGAGATGTCTAAACTCTGCATAGGTAAATATTTTTGTAAGAAAATCTTGTCTTATCCAAAAATCGTGTAATCTTCCTTCATCTTCAATTGGAAGGTATGGGTACTTTTCTTTGGCAACTTTAGAAAATAAGCCATCTGTTTTTCCAATTGTGTGTTTTAAATCTGGTTGGTACAGTTTTGTATCGGATACACCGCAACTTGGAGATTTTGCTTTTAGTAAAAATCCATCAACATCTTTTATATTTTCTAAAAATGTTTTTGAGAAGTTTTCCAGTTTTTCTGTGTAATCGGTTTTTGTAGTAGGCTCTATCATACGGATTGAGTTGTTTATCTTAGCCAGTACAACGGTAGGGCGTGGTACTGTCATACCAATGTCAACTTCAGGACAGACGGTTATGTAATCTACATATTTTTCCAACTTTTTTGCAAAATCGTCGGTTACTATTCCACCGTTGTATCTAACCGGCTCTTTGTTTATACATCTACTTAAAACAACTACAGGTTTAAACTCCAAGATAATCCCTCAAAGCTTTGGCTCCATCTCTACTTGTTTTAACTGTATCGTTAATACCATCAAAGTATATAACAAATTTAGACTGCTCTGCAACCTTCATCTCCTTAATCTTTCCTAAGTTAACAAGGTAGCTTTTATGGACCCTGAAAAATCCTTTTGGTTTTAAAATGGTTTCCAGTTCATAAAGTTTTTTGTTTGAAAAGTACTCACCGTCTTTTGTTCTTATTATAGTTTCTGAAAGTTCCGCTTTTACATAGTATATATCCTGTGGTTTTAAAAGTATAAGTTTACTTAAATGTTTTACTGGTATAAAAAACTCTTGGTTCGTTTCTAAAAATTTGATTGTATTTGTGGTGTTTATCCTTTTGTTTTCTAAGTTTTTAACCTTGTTCAAAGCGTTTTCTACATCTTTTTGTTCGTAAGGTTTTAAAATGTAATCAACAGAATTTACTTTAAAAGCTTCAAGGGCATACTCTCCGTAAGCTGTAGCAAAGATTATGTAAGGGTTGATTCCACTTTCCAATAAACTTTTGGCAACTTCTAACCCTGTTCCATCTGGAAGCTTTACATCTAAAAAAACCACATCCGGCTCTAAACTTGGTATCTTTTCAAGGGCTTGCGTTTTATTTTCCGCTTCTCCAACTATTTCCACATCCGGAATTTTTTGTAAAAACCTTTTTAACCTCTCTCTTGCTAAATACTCATCTTCAACTATAAAAACTCTCATGTCTTCTCTCCTTTAAGTTGGCTTAAAAACTGCAAAGTACACTACAACTAATCCAAACAAAATCAAAAAAGGCGTAATTAAAATTATAAACTTATCGTAAATCAAAAACCACTTTTCGTTTTTTACAAACTTAAATATCAAAACTCCGTTCACTATTTCAAGTGGTAGAAAAAAACCAAAAACAATCAGAATTTTGTAAAAAATCCATCTTTGAGTTGTGTCTATCCCGTAAACACCTACCATAAGCAAACCAAACAACAACACTAATCCAAAAAACGTCAATTCAAAAATGGTGAGAAATCTGTAAAAACTTCTTACTTCAAATTGGTTTTTCAAATCCTTTTTTACAAAAGTTTTATAAAGTAGGTAAACACCCAAACTTGAAGTGGAAGATATCCAACCTATTACCGATAAAATATGTAAATACTTAAAAATTAGATACAAGGGGGCTTACCCCCTTTTATCATCACTTTCCACCAAACATTGTACCAAGATAAAACACAACACCTATTCCTATGATGTGTACTATCCACCAACCTATCCTCATAAATCTAAAAGCTTCTGGTAGTTGCATGGCTTTTTACCTCCTTAAAAAGTTTTTACATCACAAACAATACATACGGTTCAATGTTACAACAACAAGATTAATTACTTTTTATAGGTTATTTTTGTAAGTACGTATGAATTTAAAAAAATTTTATGGTAAGTTAAAAACCAAAAAAAGGAGAGTAAGTTCATGTTTGAAAACAGAGTTTTTAAGTTAAACGACAATCCGGATAACAAACAAGGAAAGTATGTTTTGTACGTTATGGAAGCAAGTCAGAGAGAAGAGTACAACCATGCACTCGAATACGCCATAAAAAAAGCAAACCAGATGGAAAAACCTTTAATAGTAGCATTTTTCATAACAGATTTTTACAAACAATCAAATCAAAGGTATTACCGATTTATGTTAGAAGGTATTTTAAAAACCAAAAAAGTTATAGAAGAAAGAGGAATAAAGTTCATAATCAGAAAACAGAAGTACACGGAAGGAACATTAGACTTAGGAAAAGAATCCATTTGTATAGTTTTAGACAGAAATTATCTAAAAACACAGAGGACTTGGAGAAAGGAAATCTCTCAAAAAGTATCTGTATCAGTTTACGAAGTAGAAAGTGATGTTGTAGTTCCTATAGAGATAGTATCGGAAAAAATGGTCCCTTACGCTTATCTATACAAAAGTAAAATAGAAAAACTTATAGACAAATTTTTAAATCCGGTTGAAAAATTACAACCAAAAGTATCATCTTTAACCTTAGACATAGAATCACTTGAAATAGATAGTGTAGAAGAATTCTTAAAAATACTTAACATAGACAAAACCGTATCAACGGTAGAAAACCACTTTGTTGGAGGATACGACGAAGCAGAAAAAAGATTAAAAATATTCATAGAAAAAAAGTTATACAGATATGCTGAGTTACGGTCAGACCCAACTAAGGACTACACTTCAAACTTAAGTCCTTACCTTCACTTTGGACAGATATCTCCCTTAAAGATAGTCCTTCAAATCCTAAAACACTACAACAGAGAAGATGAAAATGTAAAATCATTTTTTAACGAGATGATAGTTTGGAGAGAACTTTCAAGAAACTACTGCTGGTTTAATCCTTTATACAACCACTACGAAGGATTACCAAAATGGGCAAAAGATACCTTAGAAGAACATATAAAAGACAAAAGAGATTATCTATACTCACTGGAAGATTTTGAAAATGCAAAAACCCATGACCCTTACTGGAACGCAGCTCAAAAAGAATTACTAAAAACCGGGAAAATTCATAACTACATGAGAATGTACTGGGCAAAAAAAATATTAGAGTGGACAGACAATCCAAAAACAGCATTTGATATAGCATGTTATTTAAATGATAAATACGCCTTAGATGGAAGAGACCCAAACGGTTATGGAGGAATATCCTGGTGTTTTGGAAATTTTGACAGACCATGGCAAGAAAGAAAAATTTTCGGAAAGGTAAGATACATGAATGACAAAGGTTTAGAAAGGAAGTTTAATATCAAAGAATATGTAAATAAATACGACAATGACTTTTAAACAATATTATAGCAAGAAGTCTCCACCTTCTATAAGTGTGGATAGTTCACATTCGAATTATATCAAAGCAAATCTACATCATCTATTCATTTCAACACCCTATAAGCAGGTCAAAAAATTGTAAATTTTATAAAACCCTGCCAATTATGGCAGGGTAGTTTTAAATTATTTACTTACGATTTTATCTTTCAAAGAAGCTACAGCTGTTAATAACTCGTTTTTCTCTTTTTCTGGAACTTTGTGTTTGTCAAGGACTTTAACTGCGATAGTTACAAATCTGTCCCAATCTTTGCCGGTAATACCAAGTTTTTTATGAGCTGTTTCCATATCAGGTCCTGTGTATTTACAAGGTCCTCCGGTTGCCATACACAAAAAGCTAACAAGATTAGCAAGAGCTTTTTCTTTTCTTTCACCTTTGATGTTACCACAGTACTTTTTGAGTTGGTCATCTTTTGCCATAGCATCTGATAAATCCTTTGCTACAACTTCAAGAGCTGGTTTACCACCTAACCTTTCATAGAGAGATTTCTCTTGAGAAGCTGCAAACGAAAAAGAAACCAGTCCTACAGACAAAATACCTGCAACTACGTGTTTTAAAACCTTCATGACATTACCTCCCAAAAATGATTTACATCATGAAAATCTCATAAAAAAATTTTAAGGTAAACAGATTTTTTTTCATCTTATTCTAAAATTTTTTCAGTTTATTTAAACTTAACACAAAGTTATATTAAATAAAAAAATTGAAAGGAAAAGTTATGAACTTTGAAAAAACATTTAAAACACTTTTAGAAGAAAGTTACACTTACGGACTGGTACCAAGGCCAGTAGCCATAGTTTGTGTAAAAGAAAACCCTTTTACAGTTGCTAATCACACACCTGTAAACAAAAACCCATTTATTTATGCAGTTGCAGTTGACAAAGAAAACTACAGTTATAATTTAATTCTAGAAAGCGATAACTTTAGTGTAAATTTTCTACCTTATCAATATTTAGAAGAAATTCATAAGATAGGAAAAACCCATGGAAATCAAGTAAACAAATGGGAAATAACAAAGTTAAACCATCAGAAAGGGTTAAGTATAGACTCTCTCATAATAACTGATTCTTTGATAATTTATGAATGCCAAAAACTAAATGTAATAGATTTTACAGACCACTGTTTGGTTTTTGGAAAGGTTGTTTTGAAACATTACAAAAAAGGCTACTTAAAACCATCAAAAATAAGGTATACTTTATTCCACGGAAAAAACCTCTACTCAACCCACAAAAAACCAAAATATGTTAAAATTTAAAATTAAAAATCAAAAAGGAAATGAAATATGGTTAAGGTTGCACTGCCGATAACTGATGAGAATTTAGATGATATTCTATCAAAAGCCATTTTTGAAAATATAGATATAATCGAACTTAGAATAGACCAGTTTAAAGATAAAGATATAAACCATATAGTAAAAGTTGCAAACAAAGTTAAAGAAAAAGGATTCATCGCTCTTGCAACTGTTAGAAGCAAGTTGGAAGGTGGAACGGACATTTCAGATGAAGAGAGGTTAAAAATATTCAAGTATGTCTGTGATTACGTTGATATGGCAGATATTGAATACACCTCTTTTACTATAAACAAAGAAGTTATAGATTTTTACCATCAAAAAGGTAAAGCGGTTATAATGTCCTATCACGATTTTGACAAAACTCCATCGGACGATTATATCCAATCAATCATAGACGAAAGTAAAAGTCTTGGTGCTGATATTGTAAAGTACGCCTTTAAAGCAAACAGTTTTGAAGATGTAGCAAGGGTTATGTGGATTGCACAAAAAAATAGACAAAAAAATATAGTCGCAATACTTATGGGAGATTATGGAAAAGTTTCAAGAGTTGTAGCACCTGTGTTCGGTAGTATGATAACTTACACTTACATAGGACAGTCCTTTGCTCCTGGACAGATAGAAGCCGAAAAGTTGAATGAGCTTTTAGAGTTTTTCAATATACAAAAAGGCTGGAAATTAGAGTAAAATGAGATAAATTAATGGCAAAATCAATTTTACGGAGGTATTAAGAAATTTTAAAGTTAGAAGTACAAATACCGGTTGAAGCGTTTTTTAACGTAGTAGGTACCAGAGATGAGAATCTAAGATACTTTGAAGAACTTTTTAACCTAAAAATCTTTGCCAGAGGAACTTCAATCATAGCATCAGGTCCGGAAGAAAACCTCGACAAATTTGAAGAGTTTATGGAAAAGATATCATCTTACTTTGAAGTTGGACATATACTTTCACCTCAGGATGTAAGAAATCTTGCTGTAGGTTTCAAACTTGAAACAGAAAAAGAAGAAAAGTTAGAAAAGGAAGAAAAAATATCAGATACCATACTCTTTTCTTACAAAAGAAAACCCATAATGGCCAAAACCCCTACCCAAAAACTGTATGTTGAAACAATTAAACAAAACGATATAACCTTTGGAATAGGACCAGCCGGAACTGGTAAGACTTATCTTGCAATGGCTGTTGCTGTATCTTACCTAAAACAGAACAAAGTAAGTAGAATAATCCTTACAAGACCTGCTGTAGAAGCCGGAGAAAAACTCGGATTTTTACCAGGCTCTTTAGAAGAAAAAGTTGACCCATATCTAAGACCCCTTTACGATGCTCTTTACGATATGGTTGACCCTGAAAAAGTAAACGATATGATAGAGAAAAAGGTGATAGAAGTTGCACCTTTGGCATTTATGAGAGGTAGAACTCTAAACGATGCATTTATAATACTGGACGAAGCTCAAAATACAACAAAAGAACAGATGAAGATGCTACTTACAAGGATAGGTTTTGGTTCAAAAGCTGTGATTACAGGAGATGTTACCCAAATCGACCTACCAAAAACATCTCAATCCGGATTGATAGAAGCTATAAAAGTTTTAGAAGGAGTAAAAGGTATAGGTTTTACAAGATTTTCAGAAAAAGACGTAGTCAGACATCCTATAGTCCAAAGAATAATAGAAGCCTACAACAAATACGAAGAAGAACAACAAAACAGATGAATAGAATACTGATAAACAAAGAAATTTACGATAAAGAAATAACAAAGCCTCTTGTTAAAGATATAACACAGAAAATTTTAAAAAGTCTAAACTTAGACAACGTGGAAATCAGTATAACACTAACCGATGATGAAACTATAAAAAAAATCAACAAAGAATGGAGAAACAAAGACAAACCTACCGATGTTTTATCTTTTCCACAGGGAGAAACCGTAGAATACAAGTATAAAGTTTTAGGAGATGTGATAATCTCTCTACCTTATGCCAAAAAGCAAGCGGAAGAAATAGGACATTCTTACAAAGAGGAGATTGTAAGATTACTAACTCATGGAATTTTACACCTTTTAGGTTACGACCATGAAACCAACGAAGAAGATGCAAAAATAATGTTTGATTTACAAGACAAAATATGTCAAAAAGTTATCTACGAGCTACAAGTCCCATAGAAATTAAAGCATTGTAAACTTTGTACGCATAATCTTTTCTACCGTTGTATCTCCATATAGCATCCCATGTTAAACCGTATTTATTTATGTTTTCCCTTAAAATGAATGCGGATACTTTAATATTGTTACAATGGTCCAAAAGCTGTTCTGGTTGGAGTTTCAACCTTTTTATGTTCCATACGTTTATCTGTCCTATACCTACGTCGTAGTTATACCCGTTATCGTGAAGGTATCTAACGTAAACCATAGCTTCCGTTAAAGATTTTGGACTTATTACTTTTACAGACCTTCCATTTTGGTTTATGTTTATCACCCAAGGTCTAAATCCGGATTCAACCTTTGCGATAGCAACTAATAGAGCGTACGGGACGTTGTAAGATACAGAAGCCTCATAAAAACATCTATTTAAATCTTCATTTAATGCATAACTTTTATCAGAATGCAAGAACAAAAGTAAAAACCCTATTACAAAGACTAAAAATTGTTTTATAATCATGATTAAGATTATGCCAGATGTTTTGGCAAAAAGTCAAGATTTGAGAAAAAATGACCCCAACGGGATTCGAACCCGTGTCGCCGGCGTGAAAGGCCGGTGTCCTAGGCCAGGCTAGACGATGGGGCCATATTCGTTTGATAATGAGTCGCCTGGGAATCGAACCCAGGACCACCGGTTTAAAAGACCGGTGCTCTGCCGACTGAGCTAGCGACTCATAAAACAGATAAATAATATATCATAATATTTGATTTAATGCAAGCTTTTTATTACAATAAATATAAAATTTTTGAGAGGTTGTTATTTGATGAAAATAATTGAAAAATTAAAAACAGTTAAAACCTCCATTTCCTTTGAATTTTTTCCTCCAAAAACAAAAGAACTAGAAGATGCACTGTTTAACACAATAAAAGAGTTAAAACCTCTCAACCCTACTTTTGTATCTGTTACGTATGGCGCAGGGGGAAGTACAAGAGAAAAAACAAGAGATATCGTAAAAAAAATTCATGAGGAAACAGACCTTACTGTTATGGCACATCTTACATGTGTAGGCCATTCAAAAAACGAGATAAAAAGTATATTAGACGATTATAAAAACATAGGTATAGATAATATTCTTGCTTTGAGAGGAGATATTCCTTTATCCTTTGAAAAAGAAAAACTTCCTTTAGATGGATGTAAACATGCCAACGAGTTGGTTAGTTTTATAAGAGAAAATTATAAAGACTATTACTGTGTAGCTGTTGCTTCCTATCCGGAGGGACATCCGGAAAGTCCAAATTTAGAGAGGGATATTTTTTACTTTAAGAAAAAAGTAGAAGCCGGAGCGGACTTTTCCATCACCCAGATGTTTTTTGACAACTCTTACTTTTATGAGTTTTTAGAAAGATGCCAAAAAGAAGGTATAAATATTCCCATTATCCCAGGAATAATGCCAATTACAAATTTCAGCCAAATCTCAAAATTCGCATCTTTGTGTGGTGCAACTATTCCGGAAAATGTTGTTAAACTTTTTGAAAAGTACGCAGACAATCCGGAAGAAACAAAAAAAATAGGTATAGAGTTTGCTACAAAGCAGTGTGAAGACTTAATAAAAAATGGTGTAAAAGGATTACACTTTTACACTCTTAACAAATCTGATGCTACAATAAAAATCTATCAAAATATAAAAAATCTCATAGAACAATAACAAAAATGCCTATGTTATAATTATTCATATTTTTGCTTAGGAGGTAATTTTTATGGGAATGACAATTACAGAAAAAATAATAGCAGCCCACGCTGGAAAAGATTATGTAGAACCAGGAGAGTTAGTTACTGTCAAGGTAGATTTGGCTATTGCAAACGATATAACAGCTCCACTTGCTATAAAACAACTTGAAAAGTACGGAATCGATAAAGTTCACGACCCAAATAAAATAGCCCTTGTTATGGACCACTTTTTCCCACCAAAAGATATCCTATCCGCTCAACAAATAAAAATATCCAGAGATTTTGCTAAAAAGATGGGAATCAAAAATTACTTTGAAGGACAAGATAGTGGTGTAATGCACACACTTTTACCTGAAAAAGGTTTTATAGTACCAGGAGACCTTGTAATAGGAGCAGACTCTCACACTTGTACCTACGGAGGTATAGGAGCGTTTTCAACCGGTGTAGGTTCAACGGATATTGCTTACATATGGGCTACAGGTGAAACTTGGTTAAGAGTTCCAGAAACGATGAAGTTTGTATTCTACGGTAAACCTCAAAAATGGGTAGGTGGAAAGGACTTTGTTTTATCTGTAATTGGTAAGATAGGTGTTGATGGTGCATTATACAAAGCTATGGAATACCACGGAGAAGCAATTAAAGCCCTTGATATTGACAACAGATTAACAATCGCTAATATGGCTATTGAAGCCGGTGGAAAAAATGCCGTTATAGAAGCTGACGAAAAAACCATTGAATGGGTTAGAAAAAGAACAAACAGAGAATTTAAAATATACAAATCAGACCCTGATGCAAAATACTGCTGTGAGTACGAATTTGATGCAAACAAGATAGAACCTGTAGTTGCATGTCCTAACCTTCCTTCTAACGTAAAACCTGTAAGTGAAGTGGCAGGAACACACATAGACCAAGTTTTTATAGGTTCTTGTACAAATGGAAGGTTGTCGGACCTAAGAATAGCAGCTGCCATATTAAAAGGTAAAAAGGTCCATCCAGAAGTTAGATGTATAGTCATTCCGGCTTCTGACCAAATCTACAAACAAGCACTCCACGAAGGTATCATAGAAATCCTTGCAGATGCCGGATGTTTAATAAGTACTTCAACATGTGGTCCTTGTCTTGGTGGACATATGGGTATATTGGCAGAAGGAGAAGTTTGTCTTTCCACATCAAATAGAAACTTTGTTGGAAGAATGGGACATCCAAAAAGCCAAGTTTACCTATCAAGTCCTGCTGTTGCGGCAGCTTCCGCCATCTTAGGAAGGATAGCCCATCCGGATGAAGTTGCAAAATATGAAGATGTAGAAACTTTAATCACTTTATAAAAAGGGGGTTTTAAAATGGCATTTTGGGACGTTTTAGTAAGAATTTTAGTAGGTAGTATCCTTGTATACTTTGGGGTAGAAAAAGGTGGAGTTTTTGTAATATCTACTTTTGTTGGAGTTGTACTACTTTTAACAGCTATTACAGGATTTTGTCCTTTGTATAAGATAGCTGGAATATCATCAAAACAACAACAGGCAGCTTGAGTAGAATTTTAGCGTTAGATATAGGAACCAAAAGAATTGGGGTTGCTATAAGCGACCCCCTTGGTATAACCGCAAAACCTCTTGATTACATTATAAATGATGATTCTGTGTACGAAAAAATAAAATCCCTTATCGAAAAAGAAAATGTATCAACAGTTGTCGTAGGACTTCCAATAACACTGAAAGGATTTCACGGTCAACAGGTAGAATACACCAAAGATTTTGTAGAAAAGTTAAAAAATCACATTCCGAATGTAAAAATAGTTTTCATAGATGAAAGATTTACAACATCCTTAGCAGAAAAACATCTATCTCAGACAAAAAAGAAAAAAAATATGAAAGATTACATAGATAGCCTTTCTGCTGTTTTTATTCTACAAACGTATTTAGATAGTTTAGCTTTTGGTAAATGAAAAAAACCATATCGATTCTTTTTATTGTATTTTTTTTAGTTTTTTTAAGTTTAAACGCTTTAATACATAAAAAACAAACATTAAACAAAGAGATAAACATTCCCAAAGGCTACTCAACCATAGAGATAGGTGAACTTTTAGAAAAAAATGGAATAGTTTCAAACAAATACTTGTTTTTCCTTTATGCAAAAATCTACAACAAAACTCTAAAAGCCGGAACCTACGAGTTTAAAGGTCAGTACTCCTTAAAAGATGTTTATGAGAAGTTATCAAAAGGAGAAGTAAAATTAAGACTTTTTACAATTATTCCGGGAGATAATCTAATTGACATTGCAGAAAAGTTGGATAAAGAAAAAATAATAAAAAAACAAGACTTTATCAAATTTGTATTTAATAAAGAAAATGTTAAAAAATATGGGCTAATTGGAGATTCATTTGAAGGGTACTTTCCTCCGGAGAGTTATAGTATTGATGAGAATGAAACCGTAGAATCGTTGGTAGGTAAATTTTTAGAAGTTTTTAAAAAAAGATACCTACCTTACAAAGAAAAAGTGGAATCCAAAGATTATTCAGACTTTTACAAACCTAAAATATCTTTCTACGAAGCTATGATTATAGCATCTTTGATAGAGAAAGAAACATTCGTTGAAGAAGAAAAACCACTAATAGCATCTGTAATATTCAACAGACTAAAATCCGGAATGAAGTTAGATATAGACCCAACAGTTATATACGCCCTAAGACTAAAAAACCTTTACAAAGGGAATCTCACCAAAGAAAGTATGAAAATAGATTCTCCATTTAACACATACAAATATAAAGGTTTACCACCTACACCAATTTGTAGTTTTGGTTTGTCATCGCTACGAGCAGTCTTAAATCCTCAAAAAACCAACTACTATTACTATGTATTATCTAAAGACAAGAATAAACATATATTTTCTCAAAACTATCAAGAACATCTTAAAAA
>NZ_DAIDMN010000013.1 GCF_027448985.1 Sulfurihydrogenibium sp. | reverse complement strand
TTCTTCATTTTAGCTTTAAGTTTTGCTACTTGTCTTGGTTTGTTTTAAAATTATTTAAATTGGAAATTAGAGTTAAATTCATAATAGTAGCAAATATATATGAAAAAGATATTAAACTATTTTCACTGAAAGATAAGGTTGATATAATTCTTGATGATAAATCTATTTTACCAGGAGAAGTTTTTTATATATCTGATGTTTTAGATCCGGATACAAAAACAATAAAGGTATATATAAAACCTTACAAAACAGAAAACCTAAAAGCTAATATGTTTGTAAATATAAAAGTAGTTAAGCCATTAGATAAATATCCATCCATTCCTAAGAATGCAATCATTTTTAAAGATAATAAGTTTTATGTCTATCTTTTAAAAGATGGACAGATTATAAAGAAAGAGATTGAAGTTATAGGAGATTCAGAAAACGATAAATACGCGATAGTTGATGGTATTGGTAAAGATGACAAAGTAATCCTAAATGCGATTAACATTGAGGGTGAGTAATGCATAGAGTTTTTAAATTTGTAGTTGAAAATGCTGTTGCAATACTTTTAATTAATTTTATACTTATCACTTCTTCTTTGTTTATAGTTAGACAGCTTAACATAGAAGTTTTTCCTGACCCATCTCCACCAATAGTAGAGATAGTTACAGTTTACGAAGGAAGGTCTGCTGAAGAAGTTGAAAAGCAAATAACAATCCCGTTGGAAGTTGCTTTGGCAGGAATGTCAGGATTGGAAAATATTTACAGTATATCTTTGTATGGGCTGTCTGACATAAAATGTAGGTTCTCTTTTGATGTAAGTTATAAAGAAGCAAGACAAGAGGTTTTAAACAGATTAGCCCAAGTAAACCTTCCTCCTAATGTGTCTCCATCTATAAATCCAAGTCCAATCGGAGAAGTAATGAGATATAGAGTTAAAGGAAACAGACCTTTAGTAGATTTAAGAACTATTCAAGATTGGATAGTGGCAAGGAATCTTCAAACAGTTCCGGGGGTAGCAACGGTTTCAAGTTATGGTGGTTCAATAAAAGCTTACTCAATCACAGTTCATCCGGAAAAATTAATAGAGTACAAAATACCATTATCCCAAGTAATTGACCAAGTATCAAAAAGTAATGTAAACGTAGGTGGAAGAGTTTTAGAGTTTGGAGACCAATACTACAACATCAGAGGTATAGGATTAATTAAAAGTATTGTTGATATAGAAAATACAGTAATAGGCTATAAAAACAATATTCCTATCCTTGTTAAAAACATAGCTGATGTTCAAATTTCACACCTTCCAAGAACTGCATACGTAGGATTAAACAACGATGAAGATATTGTTATGGGCGTTGTTGTTCTCAGGAAAAATGAGAAAAGTATTCCAGCTTTAAAGAGGTTACACGAAAAAATAGATTACTTAAACAGTGTAATCTTACCTAAAGATGTGAAAATTGTTCCATTCTACGACAAACAAGAACTCATTGATAAGGTTATTCATAAAATCTCAGAAACAGCAGTTACCGGCATAGTGCTTGTGTTGGTTGTAATTCTTATATTTTTAGGAGAGATAAGGTCAGCCTTAATAGTTGCTTCAATAATACCTATCTCTTTACTCTACACTTTAACTGTTATGACAATAAATAAGGAATCTGCAAATCTACTTTCTATCGGTGCTATCGATTTTGGTATCATTGTAGACATTCCTTTGGTATTTATAGAAAATTATTTCAGACTTAAAGATGAAGGAAAAAATCATCTTCAAGCTCTAAGTGAAAATGTTAATCAGATAGCAAAACCAATATTTTTCTCTATGATTATCATACTTCTTGCGTTTATTCCTCTTTTTACAATGAAAGGTTCAGAATCTCAAATATTTATGCCTATGGCTAAAACTTATATTTACGCTTTAACTTTTGCTTTAATTTTAACATTTACTTATCTTTTGGCAGCTTCCTATCTGTTTTTAAAGAAAAGTCATGAAAGAAAATTTAAATTCTTTATTCTTTTAGAAGAGTTTTACTTGAAGTTAGTAAATAAGATAAATGTAAAAACAGCAACAGTTGGAACTTTGATTGTTTTTATAGGAGCTGTACTGTTATTTAAAATCTTAGGAGCTCAATTTTTACCTAAAATGGATGAAGGTAACATATACGCAAGGGTAATATTCCCTTACACAATTTCGTTGAAAAAATCATATGAAAACGCAAAAGAAATAAAGAACATATTCTTATCATTTGATGAAGTGGAACAGGTAGAGTTTCAAGTAGGAAGACCAGAAGATGGGACAGACCCATCAGGACCATTTAACAGCGAATACTTTGTTAAGCTAAAAGATTACGATAAATGGACAAGAAACATAACAAAAGAAGAGTTAGAAAAAGAGATAAGAGAAAAAATAAGGCAAAGATTTCCTAACTTTGATATAAACCTATCTCAGTATATCCAAGATAACCTTGATGAAGCGATGTCAGGAGTAAAAGGTGAAAACTCTGTTAAAATTTTTGGTCCAGATTTAAAAATTCTTACGGAAAAAGCTCATGAGGTAGCAGATAAGATTAAAAAAGTTCCGGGAATAGTAGATGTAGGGATTTTTGAGGAGTTAGGACAACCAAATTTAATAATTCAGGTAGATAGAGAAAAAGCAGCTTTGTATAATCTTACAGTAAATGATATTCTTGATGTAATTCAATCGTCTTTAAATGGAAGATTTATAACTCAAATTATGGAAGAGGATAAATTTTTTAACCTTGTAGTTAAGTTTCCGGATAAATACAGAGATAGTATAGAAGATATAAAAAATATACCAATTATATTACAAGATGGCTCTTTCATTCCGGTTTCAAAAGTTGCAAACATTTACTACGATACAGGAGCATCGTTTATATACAGAGAAGGTTATAGAAGGTATATTCCTATAAAATTTTCTGTTGAATCTAAAGACTTAGCCGGAACCGTAGCAAAAGCCCAAGAGTCAATAAAAGATATAAAACTTCCTGAAGGATACTTTATAAGTTGGTCTGGTCAGTTTGAGCAGATGCAACAAGCTTTTGAAAGACTTAAAATATCAATAGGATTTACACTGTTTATAATAGTTGTAATACTATTTATAATAAATGGTTCACTCAAAAATACCTTTATTATTCTTATTTCTCCTCTTTATGCAATTTTTGGTGGTTTACTATTTTTACTTTTATGGAGAGAGCCAATAAGTGTATCGGCTTCCGTTGGTTTTATATCTATTTTAGGTATAGCAGTACTAAATGCAAATATATTGCTTTCTACATACTCTAACTTTGTAAGGTTTGGCTTAGATAGAGAAGAAGCTGTAAACAAAACTATAAAGGAAAAATTCAGATCCATTTTAATTACCGGATTAACCGCTTCTGTTGGTTTATTCCCAGCTTCAATCTCTCATGGTGTTGGTAGTCAAGTTCAAAAACCTTTGGCTGTTGTTGTTGTTGTTGGAGGTATGTTTGTTGGAACCATACTGTTACTTTTATTCTTCCCAAGACTACTAAAATTTGTAGAAGTAAAAGAAGTTTAAATACGGTTTAACTTCTTTTTTATGAGGTTAAAGAATAAGATAGTTGAATCTTCTTTAAGAATAAGATTAGATGTTATGAAGGTTAAAGCTCCGATGAGTATACCAAAAAAAACTGTCAAAAAGATATTTGGACTAAATACTTTTAAAACTTCAATAGTTAAAACCATCGTAGTAGTTGAAAATAAATTTTTTAACAACGATATAAATACACTTTTTAAATCTACAGGATATGTGTATTTAATGTAAAGATAAATAGAATTAACATAAGCTCCGAAGGAAGATGCTAAAGCAAGTCCAAACACTTCCCATTTAAAAACAAAAGTAAATAACAATGCCATCAAGATACTTGCTAATAATCCTACAGCTGTAGATAAAAGAGGTGTTTTTGTATCTCCCATTGCAAAGAATGCACTTTTAAAAGGTCTTGTAAAAGCGTATCCTAAAAGACCAAGAGCGTATCCTACAAGAGCGTAGTAAGTTAACACTGCATCGTTTGCAGTAAATGCACCCCTTACAAGTAAAACATCTATTATCTCTTTTCCTAAAAATATCATACCAGCCATAGCCGGTAATGATACAAATATAGACATTTTAAAACTCAGAGTTAAGTCTTTACTGAAAGCTTGAAAGTTTTTTTCCGCATAGTGTTTAGATAAAGATACAAGTAAAGCATTCCCAAGACCTATTATAAAAAGTCCTAACGGCAATTGAAAGATTCTATTACCGTAATATAAATATGTGATAGCACCTGCATATAAAAAAGACGCAAGAATAGTATCTATTACAAAAGAAAATTGACTTATTCCAAAAGAAGCAAAAGCTGGAATAATTTTTTTTAATGTGGTTTTTATTTGTGGATGTTTTTTTAAAGTGGGTTTAAATAAAAGACCTTCTTTATAAGTTTGAGGCATCTGAAGTAAAAATTGGAGTAATCCTCCCAATAAAGCTCCTACTGCTAAGGCGTATATTCCCATGTATGATGATAAAAAAACAGAACTGAATATAAAAGAAAGATTAAGCAAAGCTGGAGCAACACCGGGAATAAAAAATCTGTCCTTTGTATTTAGAAGAGCCATAAAAAAAGAGGTCCAACCTATAAGTATAAGGTAAGGAAATACTATTCTAACAAGCTCCGCTGTTAGTTTTAGATTACCTTTTTCCGAGAAACCAGGTGCTATTATTTTAACAAAACCTTCTGCAAATATTACCACAAAAACTGTTATTACAGACAGAACTATTGTGTAGTAACTAAATAAAGATGCGGCATACTCTTTTGCATTTTGTGGTGATTTTTGATACTCTTGAGTGTAAATAGGTATAAAAGCTGCATTGAAGCTACCTTCAGCAACAAGCTGTCTGAGAGTGTTAGGAAGTCTCCATGCAACATAAAATGCGTCAGTTAACTGATTTGAACCAAAGTAGTACGCAACTACCGCATCTCTTAAATATCCTAATATTCTACTGATAAAGGTTGCAATTGAGAATACTACTGTATTTTTTATAAAGTTCATTTAAGTTTTATACTAAAGTCCGCTTTTAAAAAATATTTTTTACCACTTTTATCAAAAATAGTTATCCTTGCAAAGTAATCTCCTGATGGGACTTCTGTACCTTCTATATCTTTCTGATTCCAACAAAACTGTTTTCTTTCATTGGGTTTTACAGTAGTAATTACCTGAGTTGCAATAGGAGAAAAAATGGCAACTTCAGGCTTATTTTTATCAAAAATAGCGTAAGGAGCCGATGAAGGAAGGAAAATTTCGTCATTTGATTTGTTTTCCAAAATAAAACATACATTTTCACCCTTTTTATAGGAAGATTTTTCTGTAAAAAAGTTAACACCTTCTATTTTTTGTACTTCTTGAACATTGTTATTTTTAACCACTTTTATCACTTCTTTGTCTTGTTTTTGAGACATTGCAAAAGTCAAGTTTGTTATCAAAATTAGACTGAAGATAAATCTTCCCATGAATATCTCCTTTTTAGTATATTACAACTTTTGTATTTAAATCTACCAATTGATAAAGTCTTTCTATATCTTCGTTTCTTAAAATTACACATCCATAGCTGATATTCATTCCTACACCTTTTTCACTTTTCTTACTTGTTCCGTGTATCATGTAAGAGGAGTTGTTTAACCTTAACGCTCTTGTTCCAAGACCATTTTCTGGGCTTCCGAATGGAACGACGGGAGGAAGGTTTGGATTGTTTCTCCTAGCACTTGGTGGGACGACCCAATCCGGATTTACTTTTTTTTCTGTTATTGAAAACTCTCCTTTTGGTGTAGGAAACTCTTCGTCTCCTAAACCTACCGGAAAGGTGATAACATACCTTTTCCCATCTATTTCAACAGGTAAATAAAGTCTATGGTCTTGTAGTGAAACATAGACTGTGTTTAATTGATAGTTTTCCGGAAGCTGTTTTTTTAAAGGTATTTTTATATAAATGTTTTTAGGGACTTTAAAGGGATTTACATCCGGATTTGCCTCTTTCAGTTCGTAATAGCTTACTTTTAATTGATAAGCCAAATCTACAAAGGTTGCATCTTTGTCTGTTTTATATTTATAATCTTTTCCAAATGAATTTCCGTCCAATTCAAACACTTCTAAATTTTTTATAAAGTAGATTCCTTTTAGTTTTATCAACTCTTGGTCAAAACCGTAAACTTCTAACCTTTCCGCTTTGGCAACACTTATTATAAAAACTAAAACTAAAAATAGTAAAATCTTTTTCATAATACTTTTTCGGATTAAATATCCAAATTCCTTACCTCTTTTGCATACTTCATAATGAAGTCTCTTCTTGGTTCTACTTTTTCTCCCATGAGTATTGAAAACACCTCATCTGCCAACGCTGCATCTTCTATGGAAACTTGTAGTAGTCTTCTTGTTTTTGGGTTCATGGTAGTTTCCCAAAGTTGTTCCGGATTCATCTCTCCAAGACCTTTGTATCTTTGTATTTCACATCCGGATATTCCGGCTTCATATATTGCATCAAAAAGATTATCAAAGTCTTCTACTTTCACACTTTTTTGTTTATAACTGATTTCAACAGGAAGTTGTCCCAATATATCTGTAAGTTGTTTTTCTATCTCTTTTATTCTTATGTAAGAGTATGACGATAAAAAGTCTATATCAACTTTGTTTACAAACTTTGAAAATCTCTCTTGTCTTTCTATAAATATCTCATAGTCTGCCTCTTCTTTGTTGAATTTATAATAGATTTCGTAAGTAGGAAGTTTTTCTTTTAATGATTGGATTATTTGTTTTACTTTTTCTTCATCTCTTATATCATCTTCAGTGATGTTTAAACCAATTAAAGTATCTATTACAACTTTGTCTTTTCTTTTATAGAGACTTTCTTTTAGATTTTTATACTCTTTTGCAAGTTTTGATATCTCTTTTAACTGTGTTTTGCTTAGATTTTTTCCTTCTATGGCTATTTCATCTGTTGCAAAATCTATAATGATTTTGTTTAGTTCATCGTCATCTTTAACGTACATTTCAGAACGACCTTTTTTTAGCTTGTATAAAGGTGGTTGAGCGATGTATAGGTGCCCATTTTCTATTATTTGAGGGAAGAATCTGTAAAACAGTGTTAAAAGAAGTGTTGTTATGTGAGAACCGTCAACGTCTGCATCTGCCATAAGAATTATTTTATGGTATCTGAGTTTTGATAGGTCAAATCCTTCATCTTCTTTTTTTTCTTCGTCTTCGGATTTTATAGGTAGTCCTATTCCGGTTCCGATGGCGTTTACTATCGCTCTTATTTCCTCGTTTGATAGAATTTTATCTATTCTTGCTTTTTCTACGTTTAGTATTTTACCTTTTAAAGGTAGTATTGCCTGAGTTCTTCTGTCTCTTCCTTGTTTTGCCGAACCTCCGGCTGATTCTCCCTCAACTATAAACAGTTCACAGATTGTTGGGTCATCTTCAGAACAGTCTGCAAGTTTTCCCGGAAGGGAGCTATCTTCAAGGAAAGATTTTCTTCTTGACATCTCTTTTGCTTTTCTTGCTGCTTCTCTTGCAATAGCAGCTTCTATTGCTTTTTCCGCTATTTTTAGGGCTATATCTTTATTTTTATCAAAGTATTCAAGTAGATAATCTCCCACCACTGATTCAACTACTCTTTTAACATCTTGATTACCAAGCTTCGTCTTGGTTTGTCCTTCAAACTGTGGCTCTGGTACTTTTACAGATACAACAGCCGTAAGACCTTCTCTAAGGTCATCTCCACTTATTCCGGATTTTAACTCTTTTGGTAGTTTCATTCCAGAAAGAGTTTTATTCATAGACCTTGTTAAGGCTGCTCTAAATCCGGATACGTGGGTTCCTCCTTCTACAGTTTTAATATTGTTAACAAAACTTTCTATAACTTCGTTATAACTTTTTGTGTATTGAAACGCAACCTCAACTAATACTCCGTCTTTTTCTCCTTTTACATAGATAACTTCGTCGAATAAAGGTTCTTTTGCTTGGTTTAAAACTTTTACAAAGTCAACTATTCCGTTTTCAAAGTAAAACTCTTCTTTAATATCTTTCCTTTCATCTATTACAACAAATCTCACTCCCGGATTTAAAAAAGCCAACTCTCTAACTCTTTTTTGAATGATATCAAATTTGATATTTGTTGTTTCGAATATAGAGTCATCAGGTTTAAAGGTTACTTTTGTTCCTCTTTTTGTTGTATCACCTACAACCTTTAAAGGGGTGATTGGTTTTCCGTAGGAGTACTCTTGTCTGTATATTTTTCCGTTTCTATAGACTTCAACAACAAGCCATTTAGAAAGAGCGTTAACAACCGATGCACCTACACCGTGTAGCCCACCTGAATACTGATAGGCTTTTTTAGAAAACTTACCTCCAGCTCCAAGGATTGTAAATACCATCTCAACAGCCGGAATCTTAAACTCTGGGTGTACATCTACCGGAATACCTCTACCATCATCTTCTACCGTTATGGAGCCATCTTGATGGATTATAACTGATATATTTTTTGCAAAACCTGCCATCGCTTCGTCAACTGCGTTATCAAGAATCTCCCACACAAGATGGTGAAGTCCTCTTTCTCCTATATCTCCAATGTACATGGCAGGTCTTGCTCTTACGTGGTCAAGACCTGTTACAGCTTGAATAGCTTCAGCTGAGTAATCTATATTTTCGTTTTTGATTTCTTCCAAGATAAAACCTCCTATCTATTAAATGTTCATTGGCATAACAAGAGCTAAATAAGGCTCAGATTCATCTTTTGGAACTATAACAGTTTGACTATCTTTGTTTATGAATTTTATAACTACTACACTATCCTCAATTTCATCTATAGCTTCTATAATATATTTACCGTTAAAACCTATTTCAAACTCTTCTCCTTGGTAATCTATATCTATTTCATCTTCTGCAAAAGTATCTTCTGATGTAGGAGTAGATATTATCATTTTACCTTCTTTTAAAGTTATTTTAATGGGTTTTGCATCACTCTCCTCTGCTACTACAACTCTTTTTACGGAATCTAAAAATTCTCCTTTTGTTACTTCTACTTTTATGTTAAAAGAAGATGGTATTACTTGAGTGTAATCTGGAAAAACACCTTCTAAAAGTCTTGCTGACATCATCCAGTTTGAACCTTTAAAGAAAATACTACTTCCGGATATTGAAACTTCTACATCTTCGTACTCAGAAACAAGTTTTTTGATTTCAGCTAACGCTTTTTGTGGAACTGTATATTTTCCTTCCAACGTTTTTCCTGTTATTTCTCCTTTGTACAATGCTAACCTGTGTCCATCAGTCGCTACAAAGTCTATATGGCTGTTGGTAAATGAAAAACAAACACCGTTTAGTGCAAATCTACTTTCATCTTTTGATGCAGCATAAGCGGTTTTAGTAATACCTTTTAAAAGGATATTTCCTGCTATGCTAACAGCAATGTCAGCTGGAAAGTTTTCAAAGGTTGGAAAGTCCTGCGGGTCTACAGTTGCCAAAGAGTATTTGGTTTTTCCTGATGTTATTTTCAGATTTTGTTTATCTGTAAATATACTAACTTCTGCCGATGGTAAAACTTTTGATATATCCATTAATTTCTTTGCATTTACACATACCTGCCCTTCTTCTTCCACGTCTGCGTTTATCCAGTAAGTTGTATATACTTCAAGGTCTGTTCCTTGGATTATTAACTTTCCATCTTGTGCTTTCAAAAGAAAGTTTGTAAGTATAGGTAAAGCAGCTTTCTTTTCAGCTATCACTTTTTTAACCGCTTCTTGAAAACTCTTTTTATCTACGTTAACCTTCATAGAAGACCCCTTGACTAATTTGATTATAATATTTTACCATTTTCATCATAGAAAAAAATTTTTGTTTTTATGATATTATAAAAGTCAAATTTATTGGAGGTTTGATATGATAAGATACTTTTCTGTAAGAGAAGCTAACGCAATTTTACCTCAAATAAAAGTTTTAGTGGAAGAAATAGCTGAAAAAAGAGATGAAATCTACTACAACATTATGAGATACGAAGAACTATCGGAAGTTGAAAGAACAGACAGAGAAGAGTTGGAAATGATGTATGCAAAAAGTATGATAAGAATTTTAGAATCAGAAATAAAAGAGCTTATAGATACCATTCAAAACTTTGGTGTACTGGTAAAAGGTATAGACCCAGTTATAGTAGATTTTCCGGCTCAAAACGATGGAGAAGAGATATTTTTATGTTGGAAGGAAGACGAAGAAGAGATACTCTACTGGCATGGAATCCACGAAGGTTTTAGAGGAAGAAAGCCTATATCTTTACTAAAAGGAAAACCAAATAAGAGCTATTTCAATTTCTAACAAAAGGAAACTTATAGTGTATGTCTAATATGTTAATCATGACATATATTGTTTTGTAATGTTTTTGTGTGGTTATGTTGTAGTCATCCAGATAACCTAAGGATAGACTCCAGCATCCCCTGTTCCAGTTGAAGGTGAAGAACTTTCTTTGTGTATAATTTTGCTGTAAATTTGTAAGTATGTATCCGCTGAAAGCATAGTTAAGATAATTTATTGACAAAGAGTTAGATAACTGACGGTTCTGTCCGGAATCTCCTTTGTCTTCTATATAAGAAACAGAGTAGTTTATATACTTGTTTATAGGAATGGAAGCTGTTGAAACGGTTCTTGCAATGTTCTTTTTATCCCAATCATAGTAAAGAACACTATCAAGACTATATCCTTTTATATTCATAAAAATACTATTTTTTAAGGATTTTGTACGGTTGTTATATTTGGTATCTCCGATGTAGTAGTAATCTAAAAGAGAATAACCTTGCGATAACTCCCATCTAAGAAAGTAGTCATTTTTAAAGTTTAATATGTTATACAAAGTAAAGTCCACATCTTCTTTTTCGTTTATTCTGTCTGCTTTGTCGTAGTAAGGAAGGTTTGATTGGTTCACTTTTGAAATATATTCAAAAGATATTTGAGGAATAATCAAATGGCTAAAAGAAGAGTAATTTTTTATGAATGTTGTTTGGGTGGTGTTTTTAAAAGGAATTAAAAATCTTGTATCTAAGGTGTTTGTATCTTTTGTATTTAGGTACAAAGTGAATTTTGGAGATATCTGGAAGTTGTTTAAAATTTTGCCAAAATAAGTGTAGTTAGACAGTCTTAATGTGTTGTCAAATCTTAATCCACTGGTTCCTTCTTGTCTGTAAAAGTATGTTGATTCAGATAAGAAATCATAGAATATAGGAAGATTAAGAAGTTGTTTTTCTTTCCAATAAAATCTTACTTCCGGAAGTCTTTGAAGGGTTTGTTTGTTGTTTGGAGCTGTTAGGTCGTAAAAGTAGTTTATGTTGGTTTCAAGAAGGTAGTCTTTTGTTTGTGTTCTACCTACAATGTAAGATTGAGTGAACGCTGTATACTTTAAAAAAGAAAAATTGTAGAAATCCTCAAAGAAGTATTTATCACTTGGAATATCTATCTTTGTAAAAATCTGCCACTTGTTAAAAGGAGAGTAGTTTGATTCTAACCTTAATCTCCATCTGTTTGTAACTGGCGTTTTGTCTCTGTTTTGCCACCATGAGCCGTTGGATTTTTCTTTGAACGCATCAATTTGAGCATTTAGATAAACACCTTTTTCAAAGAGTTTTCTATACTCTGTAGACAGACCAAATCCTTGCTTGTTTCTGTAATCTGTTGTTAAAGTCATATCAGAGCTGTCGTTTATAACCCAAAAGACAGGTTGTTTGTATATAAAAGTGTTATAGGTGTCCTGTCCTACTATTGGTTGGAGTAATCCAGTTTTTCTATCTACGGTAGGATAAGAGAAGAAAGGAGTATAAAAAATAGGAATTTTGCAAAACCGGAAAGTCATATTGTAAGCTTTTAATCTATCGTTTTCTTTTAGATTTCCAGATGAAGCCTTTATATTCCAATCGTATTGGGTAAAAGGACAAGCAGAAAACTCTCCATCGTTAAAATAGTAAGTATCTTTAACTTTTTTTAAATACTTTCCTCTGACTGAGTATTTACCATCAACGACTCCTTCGTAGTCAAAAATCTCACCTTCATCACTTTCTGTGTTAAACCATCCTTTACTCCCTGTTCCTTCAAAGGTTTTTGTTTTAATGTAAAACTTTTCAGGAAGAGTTATTTTTTTATTTTTTGCATCGTATATAACTGTATCTGATTTTAAAACTTTATCAAAGTAGGTAATTACAACATTACCCTTAGCTGTAATAACATCATCTTTATCTCTCTCTACACTATCAGACTCTATTAAAACGTTGTTAACTTCTCCGTATGTAAAAACAAAAAAAGTCAATAGAAATAAAAATATAAATCTCATTAACAACTCTCAAAGCTTATCTTTTTCAGGAAAAACAATTATAGCATAACAAACCATTACATTTGGTTAGTGTTTGACAACCTTACAATTTTTGTATTCAATGTTTACCGTAAATAAAAAATTTATTAAATTATAGGAGGTTAGTATTATGAGAAAAGTACTTGCAGCATCGGCAATCTTGGCGGTGGCAGCAGGGTCAGCCTTTGCAACAAACGGAGATAATATGATAGGTGTTACTCCAGCTTCTCAAGCAATGGGTGGTTTAGGTGTAGGTATGCCTATAGGTTCTATCGACTCAATCTTTAGAAACCCAGCATGGATGAACACTGAAAAAGGATTTACAGTAAGCTTTGGTGGAATACTCTTTATGCCGGATGTAAAAGGAAGAGTAAATATGGGTGGTAATGATTCAGGATATGTATCTTCAAGAGCAAACTTCTTTACAGTTCCTGAAATTGGTATTACAAATAGAATAAATGACAAAGTTGTAGTTGGTATTGCAGCTTACGGTGTATCTGGTATGGGTGTGGACTATAGAAACAAAGACCAAAATCTTGCAAACATGCATACAACACTCCAGTTTATGAGAATTATTCCTGCAATATCATATCAAATAAATCCAAACCTTTCTGTTGGTTTTGGATTAGACTTAGCATGGGGTTCTCTCGATATGGGAGCAACTTTATGTGACAATAGAACGAAATGTTGGAATGCTGGTGGTGGACAGTCTTCTTCTTACGGTATAGGTGCTCAGATAGGTTTAGGTTATCAGATGGGTGATTTATCCGTAGGTTTCAACTATCAATCTCCTGTAAGTATGAAATATAAACATGTTTTTGACTCAAATAACGATGGTTCTTATGAAGATTTAAAATTACAACAACCTCAAGAAGTAGCTGTTGGTCTTGGTTATAAAGTTATGCCAAACTTAAAAGTAGGATTGGATTTAAGATGGATTAACTGGTCAGATGCAGATGGGTACAAACAGTTTAAATGGAAAGACCAAACAGTGGTTGCAATAGGTGGAGAGTATCAGGTAAGTCCATCATTAAAACTCAGAGCCGGATACAACTACGGAAAATCTCCAATAAGAAGTTACTCCGGATTAAATGGCATGCCAACGAATACAATCCCTAACTTTGTTCAACCTTTCTCTGACTTTAACGTTCAATGGTTTAACTTAATAGGATTCCCTGCAATCACGGAGCATCATATATCTTTTGGTGGAAATTATCAATTTACTAAAAACTTTGCAGTTGATTTAGCTTATGTCCATGCCTTTGAGAAAAAAGTTGAATCTTCTGGGCAGTACTGTGATATGAGTGGTTGTTATAATGCAACGGTTGGGGCTAAAAATGCTCAAAATGAAATTGGTATAGCTTTAAGATGGTCTTTCTAAGGTTGGAGGTGTGGAGTTATGTATAGAAGAGTTGTAGTTGGGGCTGTTATGTCCCTTTCTTTGGCTGGTTTGTCTTATGGGGCAGACCCGTGGATGGGTCCGGAATGGACTAAAAAGTTCTGTGATTACTGGAATCAAAATTTACAGACAACCATGGCAGAATGGGCTGAATACAATGTAAAGAAGGAAAAAGGTTATAAAACCATCCAGTTTTACAGACAGGACTGTAACCCACCTAAAAAAGTGGAAGTAAGAATAAAGTATGAAAATGGTAAAGCTGTTTGCATATACGGTGGAGAAGCAAAAGACCCTAATCCGGAGTTTGTGATGTATGCAACAGACCAAAACTGGAAGTCTTTGGCTAAAGGTGAATTTGGATTTATGGGAATGGGAATCATGTCTAAAATGACTTTCCAAGGTTCGAAAGTTGAAGCTATGAAATTTATGGAACCATTTAAAGCGTTTCTATTAGGACTTGGAAAAGTTCCTCATTCAGATAGTTGTCCTTAATTTTAACATCTCTCCCGAAAGGGAGAGATATCTTTTATAATATCTTTTATGATTTATATTTTTAGTGGTTCTAAAGGTGGTTGGTTAAAGGAAGAAGGACTTTTTTTGTTTGAAAAACCTACTTTTACACTTAAAGTTTATAGAAATAGAGTTTACTTAAACGATAACCTTATAAAAACAAAACACCCTATTAAAATTGCTGAAAACATTGTAAAGAGACATAGACTTTATGCATGTGGATTTATCTCATACGATTACAACGACTTTATTTTAACTGAAAAACATCTCAAAAAAGACGATACAAATTTTCCACTGATATATTTAGAGTTTCATAGAAAGTTTAGAAAGGTAAATATAAGAGATATAAACAACTTTTCTAAAGTAAAAAAAATAGGTTTTACAACAACGAAAGAAGAATTTATAAAAAAGGTAGAAATAGCAAAAAAGTATATAGAAAACGGAGAGTTCTATCAGATAAACTTGTCTCACCGGATTGACTTAGAAGGGTTTTTCTATAAAGAAAGTATATTTTTTAATTTGATAAATGTACAAACTACAGACTACATGATGTATATAAAAAATCCGGATTTTAGTCTTATATCCGGTTCAATGGAGCTTTTTTTAGAAAAAAAAGGCAATAAAATTACCACAAAACCTATAAAAGGAACAAGAAAAAAAACAGAAAATCCAATTTTAAACCAAAAGTTAAAAGAAGACCTAAAAAACAGTCAAAAAGAGCAAGCGGAAAATCTTATGATAACAGACCTTATGAGAAATGACCTTGGAAAGATAGCGAAAAATATAACCGTAGAAAATCTGTTTGAGATATCTGAATACACCACTTTATACCAAATGAGTTCAACTGTAAAAGGTGTTTTAAAAGAAAATTTATCTATTGAAGATATAATAACAAACACTTTTCCACCGGGCTCGGTAACGGGAGCACCAAAAAAAAGGGCTATGGAGATAATAGAAAAGTTAGAAGACAAAAGAAGGTCAGTTTACTGCGGTGCAACCGTTTTAATCAATCCGGATTTAGACTTTGTTATGAGTGTTGCAATTAGACAGATTTTATTTAAAAAAGATAAAGGTTATATCTATGTTGGAAGTGGAATCGTAGCAGACTCAGACCCCCAAAATGAATGGGAAGAGACAATTTTAAAAGCAAAGGCTAACTTACAGGCTATTGATAACCGTTTTATAAATTTAGAAAGTTTAGTACATTTCTAAAATCCGGTGGAATTGGTGCCATTAATTCTATCTTTTGATTTTTGTATGGGTGGAAGAAAGATAGTTTATAAGAGTGTAGCATCTGACGGCTTACTCTTTTAATAAGATTATTCTCAAGTTTTTTAACTCCATAAACTTTATCTCCGACAACCGGATGTCTTACACTTGCCAAGTGTTTTCTTATCTGATGTTTTCTTCCGGTTTCTATTCTTACTTGAAAGTAGGAAAATCCGTTTCCTTTTTTTAGTAGTTTTACATGACTTATAGCCGGTTTTCCATCTATTTCTGAATTAATTGTTAAATTCGTAAAGGTAGCTTCGTTGTGAGATATCGCAAGATATAGTTTAAAAACGTTTTTGTCTTCCCATAAATCTTTAAATCTTTCAAATATTTTAAAATCCTTTGCCAAAAGAAGTATTCCGGAAGTTTCTTTATCAAGTCTGTGGATGGCTTTTATTTTTTCGTTTTTTAATTTATCCCTTAAAATCTGTTCTACTGAGTTTTTGTCTCTATCACTTAAAAGTGTTGGAGGTTTGTTTACCGCGATGATATAATCATCTTCGTAAATTATATTTATATCTGATTTCTTCTCTTGAGAACTTTCTATAATCTCTACAACGTCTCCAACCTTTAGATTGTGAGTTGCTATCCATACTCTTTTACTGTTTACAAGTACATTCCGGCTGTCTATTATGTCTTTTGCCTGATTTTTTGATATTTTCAGACTTTGTGCTACAAAATCCTTTAACGGTGATGCATTTTTCACATAAAATTTTTTAACCATTATCCATCCATTCTAAAAAGTATTTTCTTGCTTCGTTAAAAAAGGGTATATTTTCCTTGTAATCTAAATATGTCCATAACAGTGGTTGAAAACTTCCGTGATGGTATAAAAGCTCCATCTCTCCATAAACACCTTTACCTATGTATATTCTAGAACCTTTATACTTATGACTCAAGGCTACCACTTGGTACTCATCAAGGTAAACAGGGTCTATGTTAACAGTTCTACCACCTTTTTCTCTAAAATCATCTTCCAAAGTCATACAGTAATGTTTTAAACTTACACTTTCTTCTTTGTCTATTAAATAATCCATAAGGAAAAAGCTCTTTTTTAATCCTTGTCCCATCTCTTTTTCATAATATGAAGAGTAGGAAAGAGAAAAATCCGGAGTTTTCTTTATAACTTTACCAAACTTTTTTTCTAAAATTTCTAACACCTTTTGTAGATTATCCAATTTATTCTCGTTCCATAAAATTGCAAACAACAAAAGAGATTTATTCCCCATTAATGCTTTTTCTCTCCCTTTGCCATCCGGATTGCGTGCTTTAATAAAGGTGCTATCATTCTAAGGTTATCTTTTACTCCACCTGTACTACCTGGTAGGTTTATTATAAGTGTATGGTCTCCTGCTATTCCACAAACAGCCCGTGACAAGAGAGATTTTGGAGTAAATCTAATTCCAACGATTCTCATCGCTTCGGCAAATCCTATCATCTCTTTTTCTATTACCTCTTTCGTAGCTTCTGGGGTGTTGTCTCTTTTACTAAATCCGGTTCCTCCTGTTGTAAAGACAATATCAACTTTGTCAACAAGTTCTTTTAATTTATTGATAATCAGTTCTTTTTCATCTGGAAGAACTTCGTAATAAACAACCTTTCCCCCAAACTCATTTTCTATTATGTCTATAGCAACTTTTCCACTTTTGTCTTCAGCTTCTTTTTTGTAACAGCTATCACTTAGTGTTATAACAGCACAGTTTAATCCGGATAAATCTTCTTCGTAATCAGATTTTCCACCTTTTTTTGAAACTAACTTAATATCTGATATAACCATATTCTTATCAAAAGCTTTACACATATCGTAAACATTTAACAATGCAGCTGATACAGCATTTAAAGCTTCCATCTCTACACCGGTTCTACCTATACATCTAACAAACGACTTGACATAGATTCCATCTTCTTCAAGTACAACTTCAACGAAAGCTTGGTCTATTAAAATTGGATGACAAAATGGTAGTATCTCAGGAGTTTTTTTTGCTCCTATCATTCCTGCCATCTGTGAAGCGGTTATAACATCTCCTTTTGGTATCTGTTTATTTTTTATCATTTCTACCGTTTCTTTTGAAAGGTATATCTTACCTTCAGCTTGGGCTTCTCTAATAGTTTCAAACTTCATAGAAACATCTGCCATTTTCATAAAGTAACCCTCCTAAATTACAGCGTAAATTTCTTTAAGATTTCTTCCTTCCTCTGCCCAATCTAATCCGTATCCTACAACGAATTTATCCGGAATTATAAATCCGGCATAATCTGCATCGTAATCTACTTCTCTTCTTTCTTTTTTATCCAACAATACCGCCGTTTTTAACTTTTTAGGATGCCTTAAACTAAGTGCTTCAACTAAAGCTTTTAATGTTCTTCCGGTGTCTATAATGTCATCTACTATCAATACATTTTTATCTTTTATATCAATTGACATATCTTTGATAAAGATAACTTCTCCTAAACTTTCCATTCCGGTTTTGTAAGATGACACTTGCATAAAATCAATATAAACTTTACCTTTTAAATTTCTTACCAAGTCTGCAAAAAACATGAAGGAACCTTTAAGGATTCCTACAACATACAGCTCTTCTCCTTCAAATTCTTTATTTATCAAATCTGCAATCTCTAAAACTTTTTGGTTTATCTGCTCTTGACTAATTAAAAGCTCTAATTTTCTTCCTTTTATCTCCAATTGGCTACTCCTTATATTTTTTTTCATAACTATCGCGTCTTTACCATCTGAATAGTAACCTTTTCTCACTGTGATAGGTTCAAAGCCTAATTTTTCATAGAGTTTTATAGCCTGTTTGTTATCAACCGCAACCTCAAGGTAAACAAATCTTACATTGTTTTTTTGTAAAAATTGGATACTTTTTTCAAGTAAAATTTTACCATAACCTTTGTTTTGAAACTCTTTTTTTATAGCAAGTAGTGTTATTTCTGCCTCTTCAAATAAACTCCAAAACTGTATTACTCCAACTATAACACCATCTTTTTCCAAGATGTAGGTTTTGTAAATGTCGGATGTTGAAATTTCAAATAAAAAGCCCGGTCCAAATAAATCTTTTAGAAAAGATTCTACAAAAGGTATATCTTCACTTTTTATCTCTCTAAAAGTCATATGATGCAATTTTTTCTGGTTCTTTTTGCCATGAAAGTTTTCTACTTAGGGTTACCTTTATTTTGTCATAGTCTGTTGAAACTGGAAAGGTTAAGATTTTTTCTTGTTTCGGTAAAAAAGCTTCTTTTGGTGTTATCATTTGAGAATCACTGTAAACTTCTTTACCGTTTTTATAAAAAATTACATCTACATAGTACTTTGGATTTCCATGGTCTGCTGTTGGAACGTTGTGAGGAACTTTTAGATTTATGATTTTTACTGTTAGATTACCATTTTCTTTGTCTATTTTTACATCAAAGAAGTCTTTTTTAGATTTCGGAACCATAAAACCGTGATGATGAACCTCTTTTGATGAGTGCATCAGGTCAAATGGAAATTTTTGTATGAGTTTTCCTTTTTCTGCAGGCATATGACACTGTTGGCAATTTTTATCTGTAGCAACGGATTTCCATTGTTTAAATGTTTCTTGATGGCATCCGGAACATATTTCTGCTTTTGTGTATTGAAGGTCTTGAGTTGATGGATGTGGTGGTGAGAAAACGTCGTAAGGTCCATGCATCGACTTTGTAGAGTCTCTAAAATGGCAAGCAACACAGTTTACTCCATCTTCTCTGTGAAAATCTCTTAAATTTGGTTTATCGCTAACAGTTATCTCATAAGGTGCATGGCAAGACAAACACTTTGTTTTTGAGTAATTTTCTGATGCTCTTTTAAACTCTTCACTTGTCCAAGCCATTGCGTGTCTTGACTCTTTCCACTGGTTGTATATGTTTTCATGACATTCTGAACATCTTTTAGCAACTGGACGTTGTAGTAAGTCTTTCTCTTGAAATACATCTTTTACTTTATCACACGAAAATAAAAAAATACCTATCAAGGGTATTATAAATCGCATTTTTCTCCCTCAAAATCCTCAATTATATGTCCTAATTTATTCTTTTTAGCCAGTATGTATCTTTCGTTATGTGGATTTGTTCCTGTAAAAATTGGAACTCTTTCTACCACTTCAAGTCCAAAACCTTCTAATGCAACAATTTTTCTAGGATTGTTTGTCATAAGTCTCATCTTTCTAACACCAAGGTCTAACAGTATCTGTGCTCCTGTTCCAAAATCCCTCAAATCCGATTGAAAACCGAGTTTGTGATTCGCTTCTACCGTATCGTATCCTTCGTCCTGTAATTTATACGCTTTAAGTTTGTTTATTATACCTATTCCTCTTCCTTCATGTCCTCTCATATACACTAAAACACCTTTTCCTTCTTCTGATATCTTTTTTAGTGCTTGATGTAGTTGATTTTGACAATCACATCTCAATGAACCGAATATATCACCTGTCAAACATTCTGAATGGACTCTTACAAGAGTTGGTTCATCCGGATTAATTTCTCCCATCACAAGTGCTACATGTTCATTTCCATCAACAAGGCTTTTATATCCGTATATTTTAAACACTCCATACTTTGTAGGTAAGTAAGCCTCTGCTTCTCTACTTATTAGTTTTTCTCTTTTAAGTCTGTATTGGACTAAATCTGCAATGGTGATTATTTTTAAGTTGTGTTTTTTTGCAAATTCCATTAAATCAGGAAGTCGTGCCATTGTACCGTCATCTTTCATTATTTCACAAATAACACCTGCTGGATACAACCCTGCCAATTTTGCCAAATCAACAGATGCTTCTGTATGTCCTGTTCTTTCCAACACACCACCTTTTTTTGCCATCAACGGAAACACATGACCTGGTCTTACGAAGTCTTCCGGTTTTGCATCGGGACTAACGGCAAGCTTTATCGTTATTGCTCTATCAAAAGCGGATATTCCGGTGGTTGTTCCATATTTGGGATGTGCATCTATAGAAAGGCAAAAGGCTGTTCCTTTTGGGTCTGTGTTATGAGAAGTCATCAATGGTATATCCAACTCTTTCAATCTATCCGGAAGTAGAGATAAACATATCAAACCTCTTCCTTCTTTTGCCATAAAGTTTATTATTTCAGGTGTTATTTTCTCGGCAGCTGCCACTAAATCCCCTTCATTTTCTCTATCCGGGTCATCTACAACTATAACCATTTTCCCATCTTGTATATCTTTTATAGCTTCTTCTATCGTATTGAATCTAAACTCCATCTTTATTCTCCTTTTTCATTTTGCTTTGTGAAGAATATTTTAATACTGTTTAATACATTTTCAATTTTCTGTTTTATCTCTTCATACTTTTCTTTTACTTTATCTTTAAAGGTTTTTGGTTTTTCTTCTTCTTGGATTCCTAAAATTTCGTTAAGCTGCTTTTTCTTTTCTTCTTGAGATACATCTATTTTTTTATTATTGTCGTTATTTTCTTGATTTGTTTGAGTATTTTCAGAATTTTCCTTTTTTCCGGAATAAATGTAAGAGTTAAACTCTTCCCACGACTTTATCGGAAAATTACTTATCACATAATAACCTAATATTGTCCCAATGAATATGTAAATAATTCTTTTCATAATCTAAAATATTAAGTAAAAACCAAAAATTTTGCAACTACAACTTCAAATAATGAATAAAAAATGTTGCCACGATAAGGTATATAGAGATACCTATAATGTCCGTCAAAGTTAAAGATAAAGGTCCTGTAGCTAATGTTGGGTCTTTTTCTAATTTGTACATTATAAATGGTACCAAACTTCCTATCAATCCAGCAAAAATTATACTGAAAAACAACGCTATCGCAACAATTATTCCAAGTATGTGGTTACTTATCCATAAAGATGCTACAACACCGACTAAAATTCCAATTATTATTCCTATAATAATAGCAATCTTCAACTCTCTAAAAACTGTAAAAAGGTAATCAAGTGAGTTTTCTGTTAGTCTTCCTTCTTTTAATCCTCTTGCTGTTATTATTGCAGCTTGGGAACTTATGTTTCCACTTAGTGCTGCAACCATAGGAAGAAAAAATACGACTTGAACAAATTCTGATATTGTATAATCAAAGAGACTTATTATTACAGCTGTAATAAATTCACCGACTGTTGCGATCAATAGCCACGGCAATCTTAACTTTGCAATTTTGAATGTTTTATCTGTATAAAATAACTCTTCTTCTTTTGCTCCTGCCATTTTAAAAAAGTCTTCAGTTGTCTTTTCTGAGATTACGTTTATTATATCTTCTATGTAAACAACACCTTGTAAAACACCTTCCTCATCTACAGCAGGTAATGCATACAAATCGTATCTTTTAAACATTTCTATAGCATCTTCTTTTGTATCGTTTATATTTAAAAATATTAAGTCCCTTTTCATGATATCTTTTATCATAATGTTTGATGGGTACATTATTAAATCCTTTAAAGATATAACACCAACAAGCCTTTTTTTCTCATCTACAATGTAGATGTAGATTATTTCTCTATCTTCATTATACTCTTTAACTTTATTGATAACTTCTTCTACCGTTGCCACATCTAAAACGTATATGTAATCTTCTTGAAGCAAAGAAGCTACCGTATCTTCTCCTTCGGAAAGAAGATGTTTGAGTTCCTCTTTTTCTTCGCCTTTTAAATTTTCTAGTACAGCGTTTTTTATATCCTCAGGAATGTTTTCTATAATAGATGCTATTTCCGGAGTTGGTAATCTTAAAATAAAATCTACAGCATCTTTTACATGAATAGACCTTATTATTTCTATTTTTATTAGGTCGTCCAAATCTGTAAAGACATTAACGGCTTTATCCGGATTTATCTTATACAAAATACTAAATATCTTAACTCTTTCTTCTTTAGACAGATATTTAAATACTTCAGCGATATCTCCTTTATGTGACTTTAGGAGAACTTTTTCTATGGTTTTTATATCATGTTTTTGAATAGACCTTCTTAAAGTTTCTTTTAAAACTTCGATTATAGGACTCATTTTATTTTCCTACGATATTTGATTGTATCCTAAGGACCTTAAAAGTGGTAAATCCTCTTTCCATCTTTCTTTTACTTTTACGTAAAGGTTTAGATGGACTTTTTTACCAAGTAAAAACTCCAACTCTTCTCTTGCTTGCATACCTATTTTTTTAAGCATCTGTCCTTTTTTCCCTATTATTATTCCTTTATGGTTATCCTTTTCTACATAGATTATTGCATCTATTATTAGAAGGTTTTTATCCTTTTCACCTTCTTTAATAGATTCTACTTCTACCGCTACTGAATATGGTATTTCTTGTTTTGTATTGAAAAATACTTTCTCTCTTATTATTTCTGC
>NZ_DAIDMN010000012.1 GCF_027448985.1 Sulfurihydrogenibium sp. | reverse complement strand
AAAAAAGGAGGAGATATCGACCTTTACATAATCCCTCAAGATAAAGAAAACTTAGTTTTAAAAGAGTTAAAATTTAAGTCCAAATTAAAAATAAAAATAGGAGAACAAAAGATGGATGTAGTAATTGCAAAAGATAAAAATAGAGATATTGAAAAAATAGCCTTAAAAGAAGGTGTTTTACTAAATGAATAGTGTAAATCTAAAATTTAGAAAAATTCTACAAGAAGAAAAAAGACACCTAAATGTTTTAAAATTATCATATAAAAAACTCAGTAATCATAGAAAATGGAGCTGAGGGGACTTGAACCCCCGACCTCTTGCATGCCATGCAAGCGCTCTCCCAACTGAGCTACAGCCCCATAATAATAGGTTATCATTATAAATAAACACTGTCAATAGTCATAAATAATCAAAACCAGTTTATATTAATATATTTGGTAAATTTTTTATGGAGGTGTAGTATGGCAGCAACAGTAAACTTAAAGGGAAATCCGGTAGCTTTAGCAGGACCACAATTGAACGTGGGAGACAAAGCTCCGGAAGCGGTAGTTGTAGCATCAGATTTATCTGAAAAAAGAATTGGAGGAGCAAAGGGAAAAGTTCAAGTAATCATTACAGTTCCATCACTTGATACTCCTGTTTGTGAAAAAGAAACTAAAATATTCAACGAAAAGTGTACAGGCTACGATGTTGATGTTACAGTAGTTTCTATGGACCTTCCTTTTGCAGAAAAAAGATTCTGTGAATCTTTTAACATCGGTAACATAACTGTTGCTTCTGACTTTAGATACAGAGATATGGAAAAGTACGGTGTCTTAATTTCTGAAGGAGCTTTAAAAGGTATCTTAGCAAGAGCTGTATTCGTTGTTGACAAAGACGGAACAGTTGCGTACAAACAAATTGTACCTGAAATAACCGAAGAACCTAACTATGACGAAGTATTATCTGCTGTAGCAAAATTATTAGGATAATAAACTAAGAGGATAGCTTTCCGGCTATCCTCTCTTTATAACATTCTAAATAAAAATCATCATAGATTCTAAAGATTGGATAAAAATCTTTCATTTGGAAAAATGAATTTGCATAAAAGATAAAAGATTTAAAGAGCGAGAGACGGGACTCGAACCCGCGACCTATTCCTTGGCAAGGAATCGCTCTACCAACTGAGCTACTCTCGCATATTGGAGACTTATATTATATTATAATTTATAAAAAATTTCAAGAGTTTGTATTGGTTTAGTACATCGTAAGCATCTATACATAAACATTATATCACATTCCATATGCAATATATGCTGGAGTTATAAATCTTAGTCCTTGATGTGGTCTAATATAGATGATTCTTTTATCAAAGTAGATGTTCGTTGCCTATATGAACTGTACAAACTAATCTGCTTTGGATAATTTATCAGCTTTCGATTTTAATATATTCATAAGGAAATTTAAAATTTCTTTCCAGGATTCGTAATCTTTATAATCTAAAACATTACTATCCTTAAAAGTTTTTAAGAAAATTTCCGTATAATCTCTATAATCAGAAGCTTGTAGATTGTTAAGATAAAATTCAAAAGATCTTTTATGTATTTTATCTTCAACTTTTTCCAAATTATCTATGTTGCGGTAAATTTCTATATCTTCTCTTATTATATTATTTATATCATTCTTTACTAAAAGATTTTTAAATCTTTCATTTTTATCGCTTAGCGACTCATAAAATACTTTTAATAGATCCGCTAATTGCTTTTCTCCAATGTTAGATATAAATAAGTTCATAATATAAATACTTTCATTTGAAATTTGAGCAAATTTTTTTCGTTTTTCTTCTATAAATACTGCTGAAAATTTTAAATCCGGTTCTTTTGAAATACTGTCAATAGCAGCTGAAACAAGTAAATTAGTTGGATAATGAAATATCAAACCATAACCAAAAGGGGCAAATGCTACACCGTTTTTTATATTTCCTGTTTTTACTTTTAAGTAAATTTTCCCTCGTTTTGATTGAACATATACGTAATCCCCATCAATAGTACCGATTTTATAAGCATCTTCTTCATTTAATAATATAAAAGGCTCTTCTTCTCCTCTTACCAATTCAAGAGATTTACCTGTTCTTGTCATAGTATGCCATTGCTTTTTCGTTCTGCCTGTTATAAGAATAAATTTAAATGGGTATTCAAGTTTATCTGCTGGAGATTCATACCTTGCTGGAATAAATTTAGCTTTTCCAGAAGGTGTAGGAAACTTTTTATTTTCATAAAGCCACTTTTTCCCCCATTGTTTTGGTAAATCTTCATAGTTATAATCTGATATATCACATAATCTTCCTTTGGTAGTTCCCTTATATTCGTTAAATATTTCTCTTGAATTTTTATAACTAAAATACTCTTTCCAACCTAACTTATCGGCAACTTCACAAAAAATTTGCCAGTCATGTTTAGATTGTGGTGGTGGTTTTTTAAATGTCTGGTTATGAGTAATTGTTCTATCAGAACCTGTCATTGTCCCTTCTTTTTCAGACCATTGAGTAGCAGGCAAAACAAGATTTGCAAAATCCATCGTATCATTTAAATATGCATCCTGAACTACTACAAAAGTTTTTTCTAAAGCTTGCCAAAACTTATTTAAGTTTGGTATTGTAACAGCCGGATTTGTTGCAACTATCCATAAAAATTTAATATTTCCTTTTAACATCTCATCAATTGCCTCTATGATTGTTAATCCTGGCTTTTCCTTTATACTTCCAACTTTAATTTTCCAGTAGTTTTCAATAAATCTCCTATCTTCTTCATTTCTCACATCTCTATAACCTGGAAGTCCATTTACAAGGTATCCAACTTCTCTTCCACCCATCGCATTTGGCTGTCCTGTTAATGAAAAAGGACAACCTTTTTCATTTATTCTACCCGTTGCAAGATGTAAATTTATAAGAGATAAATTTTTCATAGTTCCATTTACTGATTGATTTAGTCCCATAGACCAAAAAGAGATAACTTTACGACTATGTCCAAAAATTTCAGCTAACTTGTAAATATGTTTTTCTTCTATATCACATATTTTAGCTGCAACTTCGGGAGGATATTTTTCTGCCTCTTTCAGTGTTTCTTCATAATTTTCTGTATGGTTTAGAATAAATTCATTGTCAATCCATTTATATTTGTTTAAGAGATATAAAACACTGTTAAATAAAACAGTATCAGTTCCCGGTTTTATAGGTATCCAAATATCTGATTTTGTAGCTGTTTCTGTTTGAATAGGATCAATAGTAACTATTATTGTTGATATATCTTTATTTTTTCTTTTTAATACTCTTTTAAATAAAACAGGATGAGTCCATGCCGCATTAGAACCTACAAATATAAAAGCATCTGCATCATCTATATCTTCATAACTTCCCGGTGGTCCATCAGAACCAAAAGCTAATTTATAAGCCATAACAGCCGATGCCATACACAACCGAGAGTTTGCGTCTATGTTGTTAGTTTTTATAAAACCTTTAACAAATTTGTTTATTACATAGATGTCTTCTGTTGTCAATTGTCCAGAAATGTAAAAATAATTTTCATCCGGATTATTTTCTTTTAATTTATTAACTATTATGTTTAAAGCTTCTTCCCATGAGATTTTTTGAAATTCATCATGTTTGTTTTCTCTATACAAAGGGGAAGTAATTCTTCCTGTATCTAGTACATTTGGAAGGGGTATTGGTTTTAGACATAAATCTCCTTTTGTTGCTGGATGCGTTTTATCACCTTTTACTTTTATTTTACCTTTATCATCTTTTTCTATTTCAAGGCCACAACCAACACCACAATACGGGCATTGAAGTTTTGCTAATAAACCCATTTTATCTACCCCTTTTAATATTTATAAGTCAGCTGTACCCAGTATTTGGTTAAATCATTCTTCCCTAAATTTGAAGGCATTGTGTCCTTTCCATTATAAAAAGCTCCTTTGACAAGAAAGTTTAATCTTTTTGTTAAATTTACGCTGTAAAGTAAATCTATTTCATCTCCAAAGTTTTTACTTGAAATTGTTGTTAGGGCTGTACCTTGATAACCAGTTGATTTATCTGCATCAAATTTGTGGTATGTTATAGAAAATGTTCCGTATTCCTTATGAGAATACCCTACGGTTCCGTAAGCATCTCTTAATCCGTATCTCATATCTGTTGCTACATATGATAAAAATTTATCTGCCCATCCTTCCCATTTATGTAATGTCGCAAATGGTGTTGTAAATCCTGCACTTTCTCCGTAATCTGCCCCTTGAAATCTTTCGTATCCACCTATTATAAAAAATCCGTATCCGGATAATTTTATTTCACCTCTGTAATAGTCCGCACTTATCTTGGGTTTTGTGGTTAAATTATCTTTTGCATAGGGGTCTTTCTGTATCGCGTATTCTCCAAGATATGACAGTTTTATATCTTTTGAAATTACTATGTCTCCCGTTGCATTTATCCCGTATGTGTTGCCTCCTTTAAATGTTTGTCCGTCTTGTGATTTTGCAGAGAGTAAGTAGGCATATCCTGTTAATTTTAATTGGGGTATGATTTTATATGAGATATTAAAGATTAGTGGCATTTTATCTAGTTTCCAATCCATTGTATCAAAAGAAACTTGGTTATCACTTACTCCTTTTCTTGCATATATGCCTGCAATGAAGATATTAAGGTTGTTAATGGTATTATCTTGTACTCCTATTATTCCGAATGTCTGTGGCATTTGTCTCCAATCTACTGAACCTATAAATCTTTCGTCATCTAAATTTATCCTTGTTCTTCCAATTATAATGGATGTTTTGTTTAATGTGTATTTAAGATAGGCTTCTGTTATCCTCGTTAAATCTGGGTCTGCAACCGTTGCATAATTTGTACTTAAATTTGCATTTGTACCTTTTTGTGGATAATAATCATCTATTAGGGCTCCTACATATGTTGCTTCTATGTATGCAGTTAGATTAGGAACCTGAAAAATTTTATTAATTTTGGCTCCAATCGCTACCCTTGTTGTTAAGGCGTTTGCATTTTTCCTCAATGTATGGTCATCTACATACTCATACCTTGGTCTAATCTGGAGATTTACCTTTACATCATCAATAAAAGTTGGAGCTTGAATGTCAAGAGCTGATGCTTGTTGGCTTATAATCATTGGTGAAAAAAGGAAAAAAAGCGATGCTGTTAAAAAGGATTTTTTTGCTTTGTCTTTCATAACTTTTACCTCCAAATATAGTTAATTTTTAGATTCTTGCTTTATATCACCTAAAGCGGTTGTTTCTGTACTATCAGCAATTGCCCACTCATTCCATTCCTTTTGAAGAATAATTAAACCTGTTAAAGCAAAAAGAGCTACAAAACCAAATATGATATAAGCTAAATCAAAGGACCCAGTACCTTCTTTTATAAGACCAAAAGTTTGACTAAGTATAAAACCGCCTAATCCTCCTGCTGATCCGATTATCCCTGTTGTTATACCTGTTGCTAAAGGCCATCTAAGTGGAACTAATTGGAATGTAGCACCATTACCTAATCCGTAGGATGCAAATAAACCAAACAAAAGGGATATTCCCAATACTTGTGGCAGGTAGGAAGTAAATGCTAATGAAAAATTAAATATTGATATTAATGTTAACGATAACATTAATACTTTTACTCCACCTATCTTATCTGCAATATATCCTCCTACAGGCCTTATCAATGCACCTGTTAATGCAAGCAGAGACATCATAGTACCTGCTGTTACCGGTGAAAACCCATAAGTTTTTTTAAGAATAAATGCAACTCCTGCGGACATTCCTACAAAACCACCAAAAGTGATTGAATAAATAAGTATAAATTTCAACATATCTCTTTCTCTTAAAAGAACTCTATAAACTTTTGGTAAAATAAATAAGGTAAATCCACCACTTATAAATGGAAGGATTAAAAGCATTGTCTTCAATTTAACGGGTGAAATTTGACCTTGATTTATTAGCCAATTAACTATAAAATAAAGACCAAAAACTATTATTAAAGTAAAAAAGTAGCTTGATACAAATACAAAAATAGAGTGTTTCTTCAATTCTGGTTTTTTCGCTGTTCTATCTTCTCCCCATGCTAAAACCAAAACTAATGTTATTAAAAGGAATGCTATAGCAGCTAAGGATGCTAATTTCCATCCAAACATTTTTGCAAGGGGTGGAAAAATAAGACCATCTAATACTGCTCCTAAGTTTCCTGCAGCTGCAATTCCAAGAACAATACCTTGATATTTTTTAGGATAAGTAGAACCCGCCATTGGTAAAGCTACTGCAAAGCTTGCACCACCGAATGCTAAAAAGCTACCAAGTATAATGATTTCTTCTAACGTTGGAGTTCCATTTCTTATATTTAGATAAATAGGTGGTATCATTGAAATAAGTATTCCCATTACTGCTATCCATTTACCATTTATAGCTTGTAACATATAACCAAAAGGAATTCTTAGTATAGCAGCAATTAAAAGTGGAACTCCTGCCATAAAAAATTCATAAGCTGGCTTTAAATTGAGTTCTTGCGAAATAAAAATTCCTAAAGCTGGTCCAAATAAAAGCCATGCCGTAAACCCAGTATCAAAATACAAAAACATTGCGATAAGATTTTTCCAATTTCCACTTTTTAAAGCTTCAATTAAGGAAATTTCCTTTTCTTCCTTCTTTTTCTTTTGTAAATCCATCTTTCAAACCTCCTATACAAAATTTAATTTTTCTAAGTCAACTAAAATTTCTGTAAAAACCTTGTACCGTTTTTGAGGATCTTTATGAATCATTTTCAAAACTACTTCATCAAGAACTTTTGGAATGTTATGATTAAAATCTGAAGGTTTTTTTGGTAGTTGTTCATCGTAAATTTCTAAAATGTTGGTTCTATTATATGGATTTTTCCCTGTAAGTTTTTTATATAGTTGAAATCCAAATCCAAATATTTCTTCCTCTTCTTGGTTTTTACCTAACACAAGGTCATCTATTTCAAGCCTTATAGCAAAAGATGTATTTTTAAAGGTATTATTAAAGAGTATTAAAAACTTAAGTGCTTGTTTTGATAATTTTGTTAAAACTCTTCTATAAAATCTTTCAAAGTTTTCTTTTGGTAGCTTTAATCTTGAATATTCTTTTATTAATTCCTCAATATAGTATTCCACCTTATCAAGAGGTACACTATTTAATAAAAGTTTTCCTTCTTCAGATTCTACTGTTAAAGTTCCTCCAAAATATACATCTACCCCTAAAATAATAGTATTATTGTTACCTTTAAATTTAACTCCTACAAAACCTATATCTCCATTTCCGTGTATTCCGCATCCTTTTGCACAAGCAGACCAGTACATTCTTACTTTTGAGTCTGAAGGGTCTAAAGGATACTTTTCAGTTAAATAATTTGCAACACGGATAGCATCAGGTTTATTTGGTATAACGCCAAATGGACAGTGTTCTGTTCCTGCACAAGCTATAAGATCATTAAAGTATGGAGAGTTTATATTTTTGTATTTTTGATAAATAGATTGATTTAAAAGTTTTTCTATATTTTCTTTTTTAACTCCAAGTATATAAAGATTTTGAGTGGTAGTTAACCTAATATTAGCATTTCCAAATTCTTTAGAAACTTCAGCGACTTCAATCATATCCGTTCCTGAAAATATACCAGCTGGAATAACCATATGTACTGCGAAATTTCCATCTTTTAACTGAACTTTACCTATTTTTTCTCCACCTTCCATTTCAGTTAGTGTTTTCCCTGCTTTTTGAAAATCTTTTTCTGCTATAACTTTTATTGCATTTACAATTTCTTCCATTCCAACAGCATCTATCATGTACTTAAGCCTATTTTTATTTCTACTGTCTTTAAAACCATATTTTTTAAAGATTTTTGCTAAAGATTCAAAGAAAAGAGGAATTTCATCCTCTAAAAGAAAAACATCAGCAGGCTTAGCAACAGCCCCCACCTTTCCCCCTAAATAAACATTAAATCCATAAATACCATCTTTTTCAGCTAAAACAAAACATGCATCATGTCCGTATATATTACATCTATTAGAGTAAGAACCTAATATTCCTATATTAAATTTTCTCGGAAGTTGACATATCCATTCTTCTTTCTTTAAAAAGATACTTTGAATCTTACACAAGATATTCCAAGTTTCTATAACATTATCGTATGCAACACCGTCTAATGGATCTTGGACAATATTTCTAAAATTATCTACACCAGTTTGAAAAGTGGTAATTCCAACACTTTCTAATTCTTTTAAAACTATTGGAATATCCTCTATTTTTAGATACCTAATTTCAACTTGCATTCTCGTTGTAAGATCTATATAATCATTACCGTATTGTTTAGCAACCTCACCTAATTTTTTCGCTTGTTCATAAGTTAGTTTTCCTCCAGGGACTCGTACTCTAAGCATAAATCTTTCAGGAGTGGCAGGTCGGTAAAAAATACCAAAGCATTTTAAAAAATAATTCAAGTCATGTTCTGGAATAGAAGAAAAACCATTTTGTGCATAATAATCCAACTTTTCCCATGCTTCTTGAGGAGAATATTTGAGTTTTAATTCTTCTATCTGATTAAGTTTTTTATTTCTTTCGATGCTAATATTTATTAGCTTTTCCATACCATTTCTCCAAATGTTTTTAAAGAAGTTTGATTTTTGTAAATTTGAAGTTTTTTATGTAGATTAACTACTTCACCAAAAACCAAAACAGCAGGCTTTTCTACATTTTTAGAATCTTCATCTAATTTGTCTAAGTTTGTAATAATGACCTTTTGATTCTTTCTAGAAGCATTTGATATTATTGCCACAGGAATGTCTTTTGAAACACCAATATTAAGTGCTTCTTCCTTTATTTGTCTTGATTTGGTCAATCCCATTAACACAACTACTGTATGATTTTTTTCCTTTAAGAAATGTAGCCAATTCCTATTAAATTTATTTCCTGCATTATAAGCAGATACTACTGAAAAACTACTTGAGAATCCTCTCATCACCAAAGGAATTCCGGCATACAAAGGTGCAACGGTAGAGGAAGAAACACCAGGAATAACTTCAACTTCAATTCCATTATCAAGTAAAAATAAAGTTTCTTCTCCCCCTCTACCAAATATGTATGGGTCTCCACTTTTTAACCTTCCTACCGTCAATCCGCTTTTAGCAAATTCTAATAAAATTTTGTTGATATCTTCCTGCTTTATAGAAGTTTTTTTTTGTTGTTTTCCAACATACATTAACTTTGTTTTTTTAGGTAACAATTCTACAATTTCATCACTTACAAGATGGTCAATTAATGCAATGTCAAGTTTTTCAAAAATTTTTAATGCTTTTATCGTTAGAAGTTCTGGATCCCCTGTTCCACAGCCTATTAAATAAACTCTACCTTTTCTCATGTTACACCACCTTTTAAACTTTGTTCTACTCTTAAAATTTATTTGCAAACCATATGCCAATTTTATTAAGTTCATGAAAATTGGATAATTTTAGAAAAATTAGAAAATAATTTATATACATTAACGAGAAAAGTTACAAAATTGTAATTACAAAAATGTAAATTAATGAATTTGATATGTTTGTGATAATAATACCCTTTTGGTATAATTTTTGAAATATCAAAAATAGGAGAAATTTTTGAGATGATTGAATTTTTGAAAAAGGTTGGAGCTGGGAAAGAAAGATGGGAAGATTTAACTTATAAAGAAGCTTATGAGGCTAACAAAGAAATTTTAAATGAAAAAGCATCGGACATACAAATAGGTGCTTTTTGGTCAGCAATGAGAATAAAATATGCAACCGCAGAGGAGTTAAAAGGCTTTATAGACGCACTAAGAGAAGAAACAAATTATATTGATAGTGATGAGTTAAATCCAGTTGATTTAGCTATAGGATACGATGGAAAAAACAAATCTATTCATATTTTACCAGCAGCCATATTTATAGCAACCGGTGCAGGAGCAAAAGTTGTAGGGCATGGTAATGAAAGAGTACCTTCAAAGTTTGGTACAACCTATCAGGAAGTATTAAATGCAATGGGATGTATTGTTGAAACAAAGCCTGATAAATGTTTAAAAGCTTTGGAACTTTCCGGATTTGCCTTTTACCATCAAAAATATCTAAATCCTAAACTTTCTGCACTTCTTCCAAAAAGACAAGAATTTGGGTTGAGAAATTACTTAAATTCTATTGAAAAATTGTTAAACCCTTTTAAAACAACAAAAGTTTTAGTAGGAGTTACACATAAACAATTTATATCTAAATACATTCAGCTTGGAACACATGTAGGTTTTGAAAATATTTTTCTTATAAAGGGATTAGAAGGTGGGATTGAACCTCATCCACATAAAGAAACTCAAATATATACTAACAAAATATTTTCTTTATCAATTTATCCAAAGGAAAATAAAGATGATTTTAAATTTACTAAAATTATTTCTTTAGAAGAAAATGCTAATATTTGTATTTCTATACTTAAAAATCAGGAAAATCCATTTAGAGAATGGGCAATACTTACAGCAGCCCTAATAATTATTTCATATGAAATTGAATATGATATAAAAAAATCTATCTCCAAAGCAGAAGAAAGTTTAAAATTTGGTGCTGCTTATGAAAGTTTTGAGATTTATAAATCTCTAACTACCAATAAGAAAATCATTTTTTAAAAGAAATATTATACTTTTCTATTCTATATTTTATTTGTCTTGGAGTCATACCTAAGATTTTTGCAGCTTCTTTTATGACATATCCGGATTCTTTAAGAGCTTTCTCAATTGCTTCTTTTTCAATTTCTTGAACTGTTTTAGATAACTGTAAGTTTCTTTCGTCAATAGTTTTATTTTTTAAATCTACTGTTTTTATATTTTGTAATTTATTTTTGATGTCAGCAGGTAAATCCTTAAAGTCTAATTTCTCATGTTTAGAGAGTATAACCATTCTTTCTATTGTGTTTTGTAGTTGCCTCACATTTCCAGGCCAGTCGTAATTCTGTAAATATTCTAAAAGTTCTTTTGAAATAGTTAAATTCTTTCCATACATTTTATTAAATTTCTCTAAAAAATAATAAATTAGTAATGGAATATCTTCTTTTCTTTCTCTTAAAGGCGGAATATGAATTGAGATAACATTAAGCCTATAATAAAGGTCCTCTCTAAATGTTCCTTCATATACCATCTTTTCCAGATTTTTGTTTGTAGCAGCAATAATACGAACATCTATTGAAATAGGCTTTGTACTACCTAATCTTTCTATTTCCTTTTCTTGTAAAACCCGAAGTATTTTTGCTTGCAAGAGGAGAGGCATATCTCCTATCTCATCTAAAAATATAGTACCTCCATTAGCTAACTCAAATTTACCCTTTTTTGTACTATTTGCTCCAGTAAATGCACCTTTTTCATATCCAAACAACTCACTTTCTAAAAGATTTTCAGGGATTGCAGCACAGTTAATTTTAATAAAGGGTTTATCTGACCTTTCTGACAAGTTATGAATTGCTTTAGCAAAAATTTCTTTACCTACTCCGCTTTCTCCGGTAAGTAAAACAGTGGCGGAAGTATTCGAGATTTTTTTTATTGTATCGATTATTTCAAGTATTTGTTTACTTTTTCCAATTATACCATCTATTCCAGATTTAGAGATTAACATATTTATTTGCTTTTCTAAATAAGATTTTTCTTCTTCAAGTTTTCTTTTCTCTTTTTCCATCTTTGAAATTAATTTTATTGATTGACCTAAAATGTTACCTACCATTATTAAAAACTTTACATACTTGTCTAAAGGTTCATTTCTTATGTTTGATTTATCTACAGCTAACACTCCTAATACTTCATTCTCAATTTTTATAGGAACTGCAATAAAAGCTACTTTTTTATTTTTATATGAGTCCAAATTTCTTTTTGTTTTATTTAAAAAAAATTCTTCTTTTGTAATATCGTTAATAACAATTGGAATACCGTGTTTCCAAACTTTTCCTATTATTCCTTCACCTTTTTCAAAGGTTATATTTTTTGAATTTCCAAAGAGTTTAATTTTATCAGAATCTTCTTCTTTTAAAGCTATAAGGACATTATCAAAACCTGTTAATGTAGTTAAAATATTTGATATATATCTTAAATTTTTTTCATAGTTTGTAGAAGATGTAACAGCTTTTGATATTTCGTAGATTGAAATAAACAATTCCTTTTCTTCCAAGATGTCCTCCAATTTACGAAATTGTAACAAGTAGATATTATAATTTGTTTTCTTGTTTATTCAAATATTTCTCTTAGTTTTTTAATTAATATTTCCTGTCTTTCTTTTCCTTTTGGATGAGATTTTCTTATTTTATCTAATTCATCAAGAATATTTTCAATGTTGGAAGGAAGAGATTTTTCTATTATCTCTCTTAATTTACCAGATAAAGAAGGAGCTTTTCCTGAGGTTGTTATACCTATAACGATATCTCCTTTTTTTATGTACGCTGGAAATATAAAATTACAATAATCAGGACTGTCAACACTATTTACAAAAATTTTTTTCTCATTACAGTACATATAAATATCTCTTTGAAGATTAACATCATCTACAGCAACAATAACAATATCTTTTCCATCTATATCCGAAAATAAAAACTTTCTTTCTATTATTTTAATTTTTTGCTCTTGGAAAAGAATTTTTATTGCATTATTTTTTATTTTTTCTGCGACTAAAGTAATTTTTGGATTAAATGGAAGGAGTTTTTCAACTTTCCTAAATGCTATATCCCCTCCTCCTACAACTAAAACTTCTTTACCTTCTATATCAAAAAACATTGGAAAAAAAGCCATTTTTTTATACCTTTTAGATTCATTGATATGCGGGTGGTGGGAGTTGAACCCACACGGCCTTGCGGCCACGGGATCCTAAGTCCCGCGCGTCTGCCAATTCCGCCACACCCGCAAAAAGTAGATATATATTATACCAAATTCTTAATCAAACAATGCATCAACAAATGTTTTTGCGTCAAATGGTTGAAGGTCTTCTATACCTTCTCCTACACCGATGAATTTAACTGGTATTTTAAGTTCTTTACAAATTGGTATTATTGCTCCACCTTTTGCTGTACCATCTAATTTTGTTATTACTATGCCACTTACATCTGTTGATTCCTTAAAAACTTTGGCTTGGTTTATTGAGTTTTGTCCTATTGTTCCGTCCAATACAAGTAATGTTTCTACAGGTTGGTTTGGTGAAAATTTTTGGATAGTTCTTTTTATCTTTTGAAGTTCTTTCATTAGGTGTTCTTTTGTATGGAGTCTTCCGGCTGTATCTACTATTACAATATCATCCTGTTTGCTTTTTGCACTGTTTATGGCATCAAAGACAACGGCAGAAGGGTCAGCTCCGGATTGGTGTTTTACTATTCTTACTCCAACACGGTTTGCCCAGACTTCAAGTTGGTCTATGGCTGCTGCTCTGAAAGTGTCTGCAGCAGCTAAAACTACTGATTTTCCTTCGTTTTTTAACATCCACGCAAGTTTTCCTACAGTGGTAGTTTTTCCACTTCCATTTATACCTAAAAATAGGATTACATCTGGTTTTTCTCCTAACAGTTTAAGTTGCCCTTGACAATCTTTAAGTATATCGTACAATTTTTCTTTTAAAAGCTCTTTTAGTCCTTCTCCTTCCGTTATTCCTCTTTTTTTGCTTTCTGACCTTAAAAAGTTTATAATTTCTGTGGTTGCGTCAAATCCTACGTCTGCTTTTAGTAGTACAGTTTCTATTTCTTCAAATAGAGATTCGTCTATCTTCCTTCCAAAGGATATTTTACTGAAGCCTTCTACAAGTTGTTTTTTTGTTTTTTCTAATCCGGATTTTATTTTATCGAAAAAGGATTTAAACATTTTTTACCTCTAACTTTGAGGTTTTTCCTCTTCGGTGTAGTACGCTGCAACAGAAGGTTTTAACACTTTTATGCTACATGTTTCACAGACTTTTAAAGTAACCGTTTTTTCGTCTATCTGTTTCACTTCTCCTATTATTCCTCCGGTTGTAACTACCTTTTCACCTTTTTTAAGATTTTTTAGAAATTCTTCATGTTTTTTTCTCTGTTGTTGCTGTGGTCTGTAGAGTAAAAAGTAAAATATACCTATAAGCATTACCATCCATATTATGGCACTTATTAAGCTACCCATTGGTTCTCCTTGCATAAAAACCTCCTTAAAACAGTTTTTTAAATTCTTCTATCAACTGTGAAACTTTTTGGAGATTGGTTCCTCCACCTTGGGCAAAATCCGGTTTTCCTCCACCGCTTCCTTCCACAATTGGGGCAAGTTTTTTAACTATATCTCCGGCTTTGTACCTATCGGTTAAATCTTTTGAAACCATAACGATAAGGTTTACTTTTCCTTTTTCTTTATCTTTTGATACAAGTAATATCACAGATTTTCCAAGTTTTTGTTTTATGTTGTCGGCTATTTCTCTTAACTCATTTGAAGATATGTTTTCTATCTCACCGTAGGCTACTTTAAAATCTTCTTTTTCTGTAATATTCAATGTTTGGTTTAGTTTTTCAATGGCTGATTTTTTCTTTAAAATTTCTATCTCTTTTTCTTTCTCTTTCAACTGGTTTTGTAATTTTAATATTCTGTCTAAAAGTTGGTCTTCTTTGACTGTTAAAACTCTTGCGATATCTTTTAGTAAGAAATGTTCTTTTAATCCTTCTTCCACAGCTTTTATTCCGGCTACTGCTTCTATTCTTCTGGTTCCGGATGATATTGCATACTCCGATAGTATTTTGAAGTATCCTATATCTCCCGTTCTTTTTACGTGTGTTCCTCCACATAGTTCCTTTGATATTCCGGCTGATATAACTCTGACTACATCACCGTACTTTTCTTCAAAGATAGCCATCGCTCCGGATGTTAGGGCTTTATCGTACTCCATCTCTTCACATACAACTTCTTCATTTTTCATTATCTCTCTGTTGACAAGCTCTTCAACCATTTTTATCTCTTCATCTGTAAGGCTTTCAAAGTGAGTAAAATCAAATCTTAAATACTCATCTGAAACTAAGGAACCTGCTTGTTTTACATGGTCTCCAAGGATGTTTCTTAAAGCTGCATGAAGGAGATGGGTTGCTGTGTGATGCCTCATTATATTTTCTCTTCTTTCTTTATCAACTTTAGCTCTTACTAAATCTCCTTCTTTGACTGTACCAAATAAAACTTTTCCTTTATGGACTATAATTCCTTCCGTTGGTGTTTGGGTATCAATCACATCAAACAAGAAGTTTTCTCCTTCTATGATACCTCTATCTCCTATCTGTCCACCTTTTTCCGGGTAAAATGGTGTTATATCAAGTATTATCTCTACTTCTTCTCCTTCTTTTGCTTGATTTAGTATTTCATTTCCTTTGATGATGGCAAGTATCTTTGAACTTTCGGTTGTAAGGGTATGATATCCTACAAATTCGTTTTCCGGAAGTTTACTTTTTAGTTGTAAATATATAGGTTTTATCTCTTTTGTTTGGGTTTTAAAGGCTTTTCTTGCTCTTTCTTTTTGTTGTTGTAATAGTTCTTCAAACTCTTTTATGTTAAAATTCATTCCTTCGTCTCTTAAAACATCTTGAAGAAGGTCAACAGGAAATCCGTAAGTGTCATAAAGTTTAAATGCTTCTTCTCCGGATAATGTCTTTCTTCCTTCTTTTTTTGCGTTATCTATCATCTGATAGAGTATATCCATGGACCTTCTTAATGTCTTTATAAATTTTTCTTCTTCGGATTTTGTAATCTTTTTTATGTAGTTTCTATTTGGTACAAGCTCTGGATAAGGGTTTTTCATCTTTTCAATTACAACATCAACACCTTCGTACAAAAACGGTTTGTCTATGCCAAGGTTTTTGCCGTACCTTAAAGCTCTCCTTAGTATTCTTCTTAGTACGTATCCTCTTCCTTCGTTGGAAGGTAAAACTCCGTCCGATATTAAAAATGTGATGGCTCTTAGATGGTCTGCGATAACTCTCATAGCTACATCATCTTTTTCATTTTGACCGTAAACTTTTCCGGATACATCTTCTGCAAATTTTATTATGGGTTTGAAAAGGTCCGTATCGTAGTTGCTATCTACTTGTTGTATTACAGATGCTATCCTTTCCAATCCCATACCTGTGTCTATACTTGGGTTTGGAAGTGGATGTAAAACACCGTTTTCATCTCTGTTGTACTGCATAAATACAAGGTTCCATATTTCTAAATATCTAAAATCTTCATCTGAACCAAACTCCGGATTTCCAAACCTTTCTCCTCTATCGTAGTATATCTCGGAAGATGGTCCACAAGGTCCAGTATCTCCCATGGACCAAAAGTTGTCTTTATATCCCATTCTTTTTATTTTACTTTCATCAAGACCTATAACTTTGTTCCATATTTCAAAAGCTTCGTCATCTTCTTCAAAAACAGATACCAAAAGTTTTTCTTCCGGAATTTTTAAATGTTTTGTAAGGTACTCCCATGCAAACTCTATCGCTTCTTTTTTAAAGTAATCTCCAAAGGAAAAGTTTCCAAGCATTTCAAAAAATGTGTGATGCCTCGGAGTGTATCCAACATTTTCAAGGTCGTTATGTTTTCCGGAAACTCTAAAAACTTTTTGACAGGAAACTGCCCTTTTATAAGGTCTTTCTTCCAAGCCTAAGAATACATTTTTAAATGGTACCATTCCGGCGTTTACAAACAAAAGAGTAGGGTCATTTTCCGGAATTATGGAAGAAGACTTTACAACCGTATGTCCTTTACTTTCAAAATATTTTAAAAAACTCTGCCTTATTTCATCAGCTGTCATAAACTCCATAAATGAACCTCAAAGTTGTTGTACTTAAACATTTTACCATAAAAACAACTTTTGATTTATAGATGTAAAATTTTTAGAAAAAATCCGAAGGAGAAACATTATAACCCCAACTTTTTCGTGTTAACTATACAAGCTTAATTAAATTGGAAATTAAGGTTGTAATATACCTTAGTTTCCAATTCAAAAAATAGTTTACCAAAAAACCCATCCAGATGTAAACGATATTTAAAATCCGGTAGTTTACATAATAAAACTTTGGCTTTAATGTTATAATTTTGTTAAAAATATCTGTATAATTTTTTTATGAACTTTATAAAACCATCTAAAAAAACAGCTTTAATATACGCTGAAAAAGAAATATCTTACAATCAACTTTTGGATAACATTGATGTTTTTTCTTCTGTTTTGGATATAGAAAAAGACGAAAAAGTAGCCATCTTTTCAGAAAACAGACCTGAGTGGATTTACTCTTTCTTTGCTGTTTGGAAAAAAGGTGGTGTGAATGTTCCGATAGACTTTATGTCCAACGAAGAAGAGCTTTTTTATATACTCCAAGACTGTAAACCAAAAGTTATTTTCACTTCAAAAAACAACAAAGAAAAGGTTAATAAAATAAAAGAAAAGTTAGACTATGATTTAAAAGTTTTTGTTTATGAAGAACTTAACTTTAACAAAGTTAACCATGTTAAAGAAGTTGAGAATGATTTAGAAGATGTAGCTGTGATTCTTTACACATCCGGAACAACAGGAAATCCAAAAGGAGTTATGCTTTCTTATAAAAACTTACTTTCAAACATAAAAGCGGTTGAAAAAGTAAACATAGCATCGGAAAAAGACTCTACAGTTGCAATTTTACCTTTTCATCACTCTTATCCTTTGGTTGTATCTATGCTTATTCCACTGAATATTCAGGCTACAGTTGTTTTTTTAGATAAACTAACTCCGGAAGATATTTTAGAAAAACTACAAAAATACAAAGTATCCATCATTATAGCCGTCCCAAGGGTTTACTCTTTATTTCACAGAAGGATTTTCCAAGAGATTAACAAGAATCTTTTAGCAAAAAATCTTTTTAAATTGGTTAAATTTATAAATTTTCAACCTTTAAGTAGATTGATTTTTAAAAAAGTCCATAAAGTATTTGGTGGAAATGTAAAGTACTTTGTAAGTGGTGGTTCAAAACTTGATTTGGAAGTTGCAAAGGACTTATGGGCTCTTGGTTTTAAGGTAGTAGAAGGCTATGGACTGACGGAAACATCTCCGATTGTATCTTTTAATCCTCCCGACAAGATAAAACTTGGCTCAGTTGGAAAACCTATTGAAGGTGTTGAGATAAAAATATTGGAAGATGAAATACTTGTTAAAGGAGATAACGTATTTAAAGGATATTACAACAAACCCCAAGAGACAAAAAACAGTTTTAAAGATGGATACTTTATGACAGGAGATTTAGGATACCTTGACCAAGATGGATACCTTTACATAACCGGAAGAAAGAAAGAGATAATAGTCCTTCCAAACGGTAAAAACATAAATCCGGAAGAGATAGAAAATCAACTACTTAAAATGTCAGATATAATAAAAGAAGTTGCCATCATTCAAAAAGACAACATCCTGTTTGCCATAGTTTATCCGGATTTTGAAACGGTAAAAAAGAAAAATATTATAAACCTTGAAGAAACGATAAAATGGAACGTAATAGACAAATACAACTTAACTCAACCCCCTTACAAAAAGATAGGTGGTTTTAAGATAGTAAATCAAGAACTACCCAAAACAAGACTTGGTAAGATTAGAAGGTTTATGTTATCTGAATTTTTAGAAAAAGCAGAAACAAAACCAAAAGAAGTAAAAGAACCTGACAGTCAAGTTTACCAAATGTTAAAAGAATATCTAAAATCCTACACAAATTTAGAAGTTTATCCGGATTCTCACATAGAGATAGATTTAGGATTAGATTCCTTAGCAAAAGTAGAACTTTTAACATTCATAGAAACAACCTTTGGTGTAGAAATATTAGAAAAAGAATTAGCAGAAAATCAAACGGTAGAAACTCTTTATAAATTGATAGAAGAAAGAAAAACAAAGATAGAAACTCAACAGATAAATTGGAAAGAAATACTATCCAAGGAAACTCCCCTTGAAATCAAAGAAGGATACATTTACTTATTAAAGCCACCTTTAAAAGTATTTTTCAAGCTTTACAACCATCTACAAATAGAAGGATTGGAAAACATTCCAAAAGAACCTGTAATCTTTGCACCTAACCATCAGAGTTATCTTGATGGATTTTTATTAGTTTCCTCTCTTCCAACCCATATATTGAAAAACACTTACTTTTTAGCGGAAGAAACCTACTTTCAGTCAGATTTTAAAAAGTTTATAGCTAAAAACTTCAACATAATTTTGGTAAATGTAAATAAAAACCTAAAACAAACACTTCAAAAATCAGCAACGGTACTGAAAAAAGGTAAAAACATTGTAATTTTTCCGGAAGGAGCAAGAACGAGAGACGGAAGTTTGTTAGAATTCAAAAAAGGTTTTGCCATACTATCAAAAGAGTTAAACATTCCGGTTGTACCAGTTGTAATAAAAGGAGCATTTGAAAGCTATCCAATAAATGCAAAACTACCAAAACCTTATCCAATTAAAATCAAATACCTAAACCCTATTTATCCGGATAACCTAACCTACGAAGAGATAGTTAGACTTACAAAAAAAGCCATAGAAAAAAGTTTAAACAACAACTCATAAAACCATCATACTCACTATCAACACAAAGCCAACCATTTTTGAAAAATATTAACAAAACATTTATTTTACATTTACAAAATACAATTATATTATAGATAACAGTAAAAGCTAAAGGAGTCAAACATGAAAAAGCTGATGGTAGCAGTTTTAACGGTAGCAAGCTTAACATTCACATCAACTTACGCTATGATGGAAGACAGTCCAATGCATCAAAAGATGGAGCAAAAGCAAGAAAAACACCTTGAAAAATTAAAAAAAGAACTTAATTTAACAGACCAGCAGGTTCAACAGTGGAAAGAGATAAAAAAAGCTGAAAATGAAGAGATGAGAAACTTGATGAAAGAACATAAAAACCCATTTTTAGAGGCAACAAAATCCGGAAACTTTGACAAGGAAGTGTTTAAAAACACAGTGTTAGAAAACGCAAAGAGAATGTCAGAAATAAAAGCCAAGTATATGGAAAAACTATTTTCAATATTAAACGATGAACAAAAGAAAAAATTTATTCAAATAATGAAAGAAAAGTTTGATAAAATGCATGAAAGGATGCAAAAAGAATTTTGATAGATACGTTTTAAGCCCCCCTCATGGCTTAACCTCCTCCCCTCCATTGACTGGGAAGACTGCCAAAAGTCTTCCCCTTTTTTATTTTAAAGAGGTGTGAAGATGACAAAGGTGATAATGATAGAAGATGACAGAGAGTTGGCAGAGCTTCTAACTCAGTATTTAGCAAAATTCAACATAACAGTAAAAAACTTTGAAAATCCTAAAAAAGCATTGGAAGAACTAAGTAAAAACAAAAATTACGACCTTATGATTCTTGACCTATCTCTACCGGAAATGGACGGAATAGAAGTTTGTAAAAAGGTTGCCAAAGAAGAAGACATTCCGATAATAATATCCTCCGCAAGGAGTGATGATACAGATAAAATAGTAGCCCTTGAAGTAGGTGCAGATGATTACTTGGCAAAACCTTACAATCCAAGAGAACTTGTAGCAAGAATTCAAGCAGTACTCAGAAGAAAAGAAAAAAAATCAAAGAAAGTCATAGTTTGTGGAGAGTTTGAACTTGACGAAGAAGGCTTTACGATAAAGAAAAATTCAGAACCTTTAAATCTTACCTCAGCTGAGTTTGAGCTTTTATCCATGCTTATAAAAAACAAAGGAAGAGTTTTGTCAAGAGATTACATTTTAGATAACACGGTTCATCTCAACTATGACAGTATAGACAGGACTGTGGACGTTATAATTGGAAGAATAAGAAAAAAAATTGGAGATGACCCAAAAAATCCAAAGTATATAATATCTGTAAGAGGTTTAGGTTATAAGTTTGAATGTTAAATGTAGAAAAAAACTCTATCCTTTTTAAAATAAGTTTGGCATTTTTATTGATAATTTTACTTTCTTCAATATTTTTCTTTGTTCTCTATAAAAATGCAAAAGAGTCAGAACTCAGAGAATTCATAAAAAACGCTGTTTTATTGGTCTCATCCGGAAAATCCGGATTACCAAAAAATATAGAATCCAATTACGAAATAATAGAAGACCCTGATTTTATATACGAAGTTTACACAAACGGTAAAGTAGAGTTAGAGAGAGATTTTTTGACTATAAAAATATTTTTGATAAAGTATAACGACCATCATTATGTTTTAGTAAATCAATTTGGACTTACTTATCTTGTAAAGAAAAAAGGAGAGTTTAGTTTACACAGACTTGTAATCATTGGTTGGGTTATGTTTAATCTTATAATCCTTGGAATATACATCGCGGTAGTTAAGTCTTTTTACCCTTTAAAAGTTTTAAGAGAAAAGATAAAAGCCCTAAAATCCGGAAATCTTGACGTAAGAATAGACATAGAAAAGAATGATGAAATAGGATTTATAGCCAAAGAGTTTAACGAAGCGATAACAGCCCTTAAAAAGAACGAAGAAGTAAGAAGATGGTTTTTAAGAAACATAGCCCACGAACTTAAAACACCTATTACCAAAGGAAAAATAGCAATAGAGTTATTAGAAGACGAAAAGGGAAAACAGCACTTTGAAAAAATATTCAACAGGTTAGAGTTTTTAGTAAATCAACTCATGACAGTAGAAAAAATAGCATCAAAAGATATAAAACTAAAAATGGAATGTATAGACATTAAAAAAGTTATTGATAATGCCATATCTCTCTTGTTATCAAATGAAAAACCGAATGTAAATATCAATATAAATGAAGAACTTAAAGTTAAAGTAGATATAAACATCTTTTCAATAGCAATAAAAAACCTTATTGACAATGGTTTAAAATTCAGTGAAGATGGTAAGATGGATATAGTTGTCAAGGATAGAAAAGTTTACTTTACAAACAGGGGAGAAAAACCACCTTTTGAGAAAGAGCTTTTATTTGAACCATTTATAAAAGAGACGTCTTTGAAAAATCAAACGGGTCTTGGTCTTGGTTTATACATTACAAAATTTATTTTAGATTTACATAACGTAAAGATAGATTACTTTTACGAAGATGGAAAAAACACTTTTATACTTGACCTGTCTCAAGTAGTTTGCTGATTATATTGTAAGTCCTATCTATAGCTCCCTTTTCTCCAAGTATAGACTTTAATCTTTCAAACTCTTTTTTCTGATTTTCTCTCAATTCTTCATCTGTTAAAAATTCTAAAGTTTTGTTGGCTATTTCTAAGGGATTACATTTTTCCTGTAAAAGCTCTGGAACAACTTGTTTACCAAGTATTATGTTTGGAAGACCTAAATATTTTATATTTACTAACATTTTTCCTATAAAAAAGGTAATGGGACTTACTTTGTAAACAAGTATAAAAGGATTTTTGATGATGGATGCTTCTAAAGTAGCCGTTCCGGATGCTACAATGGAGAAAATGCTGTTTTTCATAACTTCGTACGATGGATTTTCAAATTTTGGAATGTTTTTTTGTGATAAGTTTGATGTTATGACGCTGATAGGTAAATCTTTGTAATCTTTTGTCTTTTCTAAAACTTTTTCAACCATGTTAACCGTCGCAGGAATTACAAAATGGACGTTTTCAAAAGTTCTACTTAAAATCTTTGCCGATTGTAGCATCGTTGGAAGGAGAGTGTTTACTTCACTTTCTCTACTACCACACAGAAGTCCAACTATTCTTTTATTCTTTGGAATGGATAACTTCTCTTTAAAACTATCCTGCGTTTCCTGAGTTTTTATTATATCCAAAAGAGGATGTCCTACGTAAAAAAATTTGAATTTATCACTTACATAGGGTCTGTAAATCTCTTCTTCAAAAGGTAGAATTGATATTAAAACATCTGTATTTGCTACAATGTCTTTAACTCTTCCTTTTCCCCACGCCCAAACCTGAGGAGATATAAAGTAAACGGTTTTTATACCAATCTTTTTTGCTTCTTTTAGTAGTTTTATATTAAATCCCGGAAAATCTACAACGATAAGAAGGTCTACACCTTTTTTTAGTTCTTCTACAGATTTTTTAAAAACTTGTTTTATCTCTTTGTATTTTGATAATGCTTCTGTTATACCTACTACGGATATATCTTCAATGTTGGCAACCGGATTGATTCCGGCTGCCCTCATCTTTGGTCCAGCTATTCCTGTTATATAGTACTTCTCTTTTAATCTTTTTACCAGTTCAAAAGCGTAGTTATCTCCGGATATCTCACCTACACTTATAAATATTCTTTTCATACTAATCAGGAGAGATTCTTATCAAACACTCATCTGGATTTACATTATCTCCGACTTTTACAAATATCTCACTTACGGTTCCATCTATTGGTGCATGAATTTCGTTTTCCATCTTCATCGCTTCTACCGTAAGTAAAACATCTCCTTTTTTAACCTTGTCTCCAACATTAACTTTAATGTTTGTAACTTTTCCGGGCATAGGCGATGCCACATCCCCTAAACCCATCGCTTTTGGTCTTTCTCCGATTATCTTCCCACCTTCTGGAAGGGATACTTCCGTTGCTCCTACCTCTATTTCTTTTATGGGTTGAACTAAAACTTCTTCTAATCTTCCATCTATCCTTATAAAGTAAGGTCTTCTATTTTCTACAGGACTTCCTACTCCTGCAACTTTTACGTGGTACTGTTCTCCGTGGACTGTAATGTTGAACTCTATCGGTGCAAGATGTTTCATCTCTTCTTTGGTAAGCTCTTCTATTTCTGGCTTTAACGCTTCTCCTTTTTCAAACTTCTCCCTCCATTGGAAAAACTCTACCGCTACTTGAGGGAATAGGCAGTAAGATAAAACGTCTTCTTCATTCCTTGCTCCGGATTGGTACGCTTTTTCAGTACATTTGTCAAGTTCCGGCTCTAAAAGGTCAGCAGGTCTTACCTGAATAGGTTGTTCATCTCCTAATATTTTTTTCATAACATCCGGTTTTATTGGTGCAGGTGGTCTTCCGTAAAGTCCTTTCACATAATCTTTTGTTTCCTTCGTTACAACCTTGTATCTTTCTCCTTGTAGTACATTTAAAAGTGCTTGAGTTCCAACTATCTGACTTGTAGGTGTAACCAAAGGAGGGTATCCTAAATCTTCCCTAACTCTTGCAACTTCCTTTTTTACTTCATCAAGTTTATCTAATGCGTTGTTTTCTTTTAGTTGATTTATAAAGTTTGACATCATACCACCTGGAATTTGGTGTATTAAAACCTGACAATCAGGCCATTTATCTACGGTATCGTACTTCGCATACTTCTTTCTTACTTCTTTTAGGTAGTCTGCTACCTCTAAGATTATGTCTAAGTCTATCTTCGTTTCATAACCAAACTCTTTTAAAACGTACACCATCGTTTCATTTGGTGGATGGGCTGTAAGCCATGACCATGTTGATACGTCAGTATCTATTATATCTGCTCCGGCTTCTACAGCTTTTAAAAGTGTCATCTCAGCCATCGCCGCTGTAGATTGTGAATGTATATGGACAGGTAGTTTTATCTCTTCTTTTAGTCTTTTAACAAGTTCATAGGCAACCTTTGGAGATAAGATTCCTGCTTGGTCTTTGATAGAGATTATATCTACACCTAAATCTTTTAACTGTCTTGCAATGTTTATGTAGTAATCCACAGTATGGACAGGACTTATAGCGTAAGATAACACACCTTTTACTATCTTTCCACACTCTTTAGCAACTGATATTGCAACTTCCATGTTTCTAACATCGTTTAATGCGTCGAATATTCTAAAAACATCAATTCCGTTTTCCGCTGCTTTTTTTACAAACGCTTCTACAACATCATCCGGATAGTGTCTGTATCCTACTATGTTTTGTCCCCTTAAAAGCATCTCAAGTTTGGTATTTTTTGCTGCTGCTTTAAACTTTTTTAGTCTATCCCAAGGGTCCTCTTTTAAATACCTTAGACAAACATCAAAAGTGGCACCTCCCCACACTTCCAACGACCAAAATCCGGCGTCATCCAATTTTTCCAAAGCAGGTAGAAGGTCATCGGTTCTAACTCTCGTTGCAAGTAAACTTTGCTGACCATCTCTCAAAGTAACATCTGTAAACTCTATCAACCTTTTTTCCATACTAATCACTCCCTTATATAAACACTTTTTATATAAAGATTTTGATAAACTATACCATTCAATTATATCATAACCCTAATTTCCAATTCGAAAAAAAGATGAAATAAAAAACCTCCAGTGGTATCATAAAGTAAAACTACCACTGGA
>NZ_DAIDMN010000011.1 GCF_027448985.1 Sulfurihydrogenibium sp. | reverse complement strand
GGTTTTACTTCCCAAGAACCAAGCCACATTATGTAAGTTAAAAGACCGATTCCTCTTTCGTTTGGAACTATGTTACCTATTATTTTTTCTTTTGAAGTATTTAATTCTTCTTCTTTAACACCTTCTTTTAAGCTATCTACTACCTGTTTTATTCCATCAATAGCATCTTGAGTTTTTTTAGGGTCTGTTCCTATGTATGCTACTACCACTCCTATGTTGATTCTTGCAGGAAAGAAAGAACCTACTGCATACGCTAATCCTCTTTTTTCTCTTAGCTCTTGGAACATTCTTGATGTAAATCCACTACCTAAAACACCGTTTAATACTCTAAAAGGAATGTAATCCTTACTTTGGATTATTGGAGCATTGTAGGCTATCATGATGGTTGATTGAGCACCTTCCCTTCTTATCTCTTTACATGGTATTTCCTCAATTTTTTTATCTACTTTTGGAAATTCAAACTTCTCTCCTTTTGGAATATTTTCGAATATCTTTAAATACTTTTGAGATTCATGAAACGGCATATCTCCTACTATGGATATAACTATTCTAGTGGAGTTTTTTAACTGAAGCCAACGGTTTAAAATATCCTGACGAGTAACATTTAAAACAGAATCTTCCAATCCTATAGGAGCATATTCGTAGTTTGTATTTTTAAATATCTCTTTTCTAAGTTCATCAAAGCCATATGCAAACCCTTCTTCCTTCTTTGCTTTTATTTGGGCTATAATATTGTTCTTTTCTTGTTGTAATTTATCTTCCGGAAACAACGGACTATTCAGTATATCGGATATTATTTCTATGGCTTTAGGGAAGTCTTCTACTTTAACTGCAAAATCTACATTAGAAAAATCTTCTGATGTAGAAGATGATATATATCCTCCACTATCCTCAAAAAATTTATTAATATCATACTGAGAGTATTTTGCGGAGCCTTGAAGTAAAAGTTTTAATGTTAAGTTAGTTAATCCGGCTTTTTCTTTAGTGTCCTCATAACTTCCACCTTTTATAAAAATAGAGCCTGCTATTATCCCTTTACCCTCAGTTTGTTTATAAATCAAGGTAAGTTCGTTTTGATAGATGGTTTTAACCAAGTTTTCTCCTCCGTAAGATTGGTAAAGAAAAACAAATAAAGTAACTAAAAAAATTTTCAATCTATCTGTCATACCAACCTCACAATTATTTAGAAAGATTATACCATAAAATAAAAAAGCCCCCAATGATGTAGGGGGCTTTCAAAAAACAAAAAGTAGAATTATATTCTTAGTTTCTCATCAACTCTCTAAGCCAAATATATTTGTCTGCTGCTTCTGCTCCTTGACCAACAACCGCCATCCAACCGAGAAAATCCGGAATCCAATCAAATACGATGTAAGAAACTGTAAAAAGGATATAACCTATCCAGAACATCATCCACCATGTTGGAACAGCGTCTGTTACATAAGTAATTTTGTCTATTGCTCTTGTGTTTTCTAAGTGAGCTGCCATTTTTAATACCTCCCAGCTTTTTTATCGGCTTCAATTAATTTTTCTTCCCTTTCTAACAAATCGTATTTAGGACCTTCTATGTCTTTAAAGTCTCCTTTAATGTATGAATAAATGAACAAAGTTAACCATCCAGTTAAAGCTATAACATAGGTTATTACTTGTACCAAAAATCCCTTTAACTCAAATCCGGCTTCAAGGTAAGCTACCGTCCTAACAGCTATAATTGAGCCAACGACAAATAAGAACACAAACATTATCATTAATGAAACTGTTCTTTGTGTTATTTTCATTCTCTATCACCTCCAAAGGTGATGAAAAAGGGGCAAAAGCCCCTATAATTCATCATATTCATCACTTTAATGCCCATTCTTTAGTTGGTTTTACTTCCCAAGAACCAAGCCACATTATGTAAGTTAAAAGACCGATTCCTCTTTCGTTTGGAACTATGTTACCATTTTTATCTTTTTCAAAGTACCAAGGATATCCAGGCATATTTGTTCCTGGAGATGTGGTTTGAGGATCATAAAGATGTGCCACTTGCCAGTCAACATTGTGGACTGCTGCTTCTCTTATAAGGTCTGGTCCAATCCTTTTTGTACCCCATAACACTGGAGCTTGAAGCTCATTTTGGTATTCAGAAGGATAAGAAACTGTATTAGAAACGCCAGGAATTCCGAATCTTAAAGTTTCGTTTGATACTGGTCTAATCATTTGAGAGTGGCAGTTCCAACAACCTTCTGCAACATACCAACGATGACCAATTTCTAATGCTTTTTGGAAAGATTTTTCATTAACTTCTCCATAATACTTTTTAAACTGTTCAGGGTAGTACTGAGCTATCCTTTCAAAATCTGCCCAAGCGGAGGTGTTTTTAGCCTTTGCTTCCGCTGCAAGGTCAGAAACTTTTTTCATTGGAATATCTTTTAAAACAAATATAGGTAATGCCCAAGATACAAAGTCAGCAAACAGGAAAAAACCTAAACCTGCTACCAAAACTATAAAAGGAAAACGCTCCATTTTAACCATTGTTATCCACCTCCATTACGCATTTCTGAGCTGGGCTTCTAAGCCTTTACCAGCTGTTGCAGTTTTATAGAAGTTCATCGCATACATTAACAATCCGGTAAGCATCATGATTCCAGCTACAGACCTGAAATACCAGAAAGGTTTAGAGAAGTTTACAGAATCTATCCAAGGGTTCAATCCTATCCAGTCAAATCCTTGAACTAAACCTGCAGCTGTTAAATCAACAAACATTGCGATAACACCGATTGTTAACAACCAATACGCTCCTTCAGACATTCCTTTGGAATACATTGTTTCTTTTCCAAATAATCTTGGCCATACATACTCAGCCATTCCAAGGACCCACATTCCAAACGTTCCAAACATTATAAGGTGAGCGTGCCCCGTTACCCAGTCTGTGAAGTGAATTACTTTTTGGAAAGTTAATGTTACGTGGAAAGCACATTGGAAACATGTTATCCAGTAGAAGATAGCTCCAGTGTACATGTACCTTAATGGAACGTTGTACTTTAATACTTCAGCAGAACCTCTTAATGTCATCATAAAGTTTATTAAAACAGAAGTAACTGCAAATTCAATTGCAACTGTTGCAAACACTGCTGAGTATTGAGCGAACATTGGTATTGGAGACCATAAGAAATGGTGAACACCATTCAACGGATAGAAGAATGCTAATCCCCAGAATCCAAGTAATGAAAGACCATGAGACCACATTGGTTTTTTCATAATTACAGGAACAAAGTAGTACATCAATCCCCAAGCAACCGGTGTAACGTAAAGACCTACAAGGTCATGGATAAATGTGGATTGAACAGCTCCCGCTCCTGAACCCGCTGACCAGAATCTTGGTATAAAGTTACCCATGAAAACAACAAGAGGTGTCCACACCAACATTGCTGATATGTACCATCCAGTAACGTAAAGAGGCGCTTTTTGAGATGCTTTTATAATAGGTGTTCCGAATTGAACAGCATGTAACAACAACCATGCTACTATGATTGGATCAAGCCACCAAGGAGTTTCTCCCCATTCAACGTTGTCAGCCTGACCTAAGAAGAGGATAGCTACAACGGTTATCAAAACGGCTGCTTGTAAACCTATAAACAAAAATCCACCAAGATACTTCTCATCAAAAACCTTATAACCTGTAAACCTTGGAACTGCCCAGTAAAGTAAACCTGTAAACATGTTTACTAAAAATCCATACGCTGCTCCTGCCGTATGTATCATTCTAACTCTTCCCGGAGATAAAAACTCAATTCCAGGGAAGGGATAAATACCATCAAGCTGTAAAGAGTAAAGAAATCCCATCAACCCAACGATGATAAAGAAGATAAGACCCATTGCAACGTGTAACTTCACAAGGGTGTAATTGACTAAGTTTGTTACTTGGACTTCACCTGCTGTTGTTGTAGCAGTTGCCATTTCAAACACCTCCTTCTATTATTTTCCTTGGTTCATCAAATAAGCTATGTAAGATACTAAGTGCCATCTGTCCTCTTCTGAAAGGTGGTCAAACTTAGGCATTGGAGAACCTTCAAGTCCAACTGTAAGAACTCTAAACGTATCCTTTGGAGATGGTCCAGCTGCCCTTACAGGGTAAGTCAAGTTTGTTGGTGGAACTGGTAATGTTGAAGCAATAGGTCCATCACCTCTTCCACTTTCACCGTGACAAGCTGTACAGTTGGCAGCATAAAGCTCTTTTCCTTTTTCAATGGATTCTTTTGTACCAAAGTATGGTGGGATTTGCTTGATTTGGTTATAAACAGACTCGCCAGGCTGTTCTTTTTTCCATCTATCTGAGAATGTTTTGATGTAAGCAATGACAGCTCTTTTTTGAACTTCAGGAACCAAGTGGAATGATGGCATTGGAGTTTGAGGAATACCCCAGTCTAAAACATGCATCAAATCCTCGTCTGTAGGAAGAGTTCCTTCTGGAGTAGATTTCCATCTAAATACACCTGTGTGGAAGTTTGGTGGTTTAACTTTAAAGAAAGGAGCTGCCATACTGTTACCGTCTCCGTTTTCACCGTGACAACCTACACAGAACTTGTTGTAAACTTTTCTACCTGCCTCCTCCATTTCTGTTAACTCTGCTGTCTTTTTTGCTTGTGCTGGTTTGGAAGAGTAAACATGAAGTAAACCATACACAAATAGCGCCGGGAAGAAGAAGAACAGAAGCCATCTGATAGCTGTGTTTTCTCCCATGAAAACAACCTCCTATAAAATATGATTTAAATCAATCTTAAACAAATTGTAAATATTTTTCAAGTCTATAATTTAATGTTAAATTTTATAAAAAAATAACATACTCAAATTTCCTTGATAACCTCATATATTTCAACAGAAGGATTTCCTGCAAACCATTCTTTAGGTGGTGGATTCTTATGGGCTTCACCAAATTCTTTACTTTTAGTATAGTTTAGAAAACTTTCCATATCCTTCCAGTATGTTACTATAACAACTTGATTGTTAGAAGGCATAGATGGAAAACTTCTTCCTGCTAAAACTTTCATACCTAAAAATCCTTCCATTTTCTCAATGCCATGCTCTCCAAATCTTTCTTTAGACCTTTCTTCAAAATCTTTCATAAACTCAGGTTTGATTGGAAATTTAGTTAATACAACTACCATTTTACACCTCCTTTATTGTTAGTTGATGTGCTTTTCCTATAAGTTGAGTGTAATGATTATAATTTTTTCTTTTCACATGATCTTTAAGACCTTCAACTATTTTTAGTGGAGAGTAAGGGTCATAAAAGTTTGCAGTTCCTACCTGTATTGCTGATGCTCCGGCTAATATGTGCTGTAAAGCATCTTGAGTATTTGAGATACCACCTACACCTACTATTGGTACTTTTTTACCGTACTTGGCATAAACTTGCCATATCATCCTGACAGCGATAGGTAAAATCGCTGGTCCAGATAAACCTCCAGTTATAGTTGAGAGAATTGGTTTCTCTTTCTCTACATCTATTGCTACACCTAATAAAGTATTTATAAGGACAAGACCATCTGCGTTTGCACTTACGCAAGCATCTGCTGTATCTAATATATTTGTAACATTAGGAGACAGTTTTACTAAAAGAGGTTTTTTTGTTATTTTTTTCATTTTATAAACAAGGTCATAAAGGACTTGAGGGTCACTACCAAAGGCTATTCCACCTTTTTTTACGTTTGGACAGGAAACGTTTAGTTCTAAACCATCTACTCCATCAGCTTTATCTAACTTTTCCGCAACTGCTAAGTACTCTTCTTCATCTTCTCCAAATACGTTGGCAAATATTCTCGTATCGTATTTTTTTAGTTTTGGCAATGTTTCGTTTATAAAGTAATCTACTCCTGGATTTTGAAGACCAATAGAGTTTAACATTCCAGCTGGTGTTTCTACAATTCTTTCTGGCATGTTACCTTTTCTTGGTTTTAATGAAAGACCTTTTACAACAATAGCTCCAAGTACAGATAAGTCATACAACTTTGCAACTTCCAAACCATAGCTAAAAGTTCCGGATGCTGTCCAAACTGGATTTTTAAACTCAATTCCAAAAAGTGTATGTTTTAAAACATCTCTTTCCATTTACAAACCTCGTTTAGTGTTAAAATAATATCATACCTTAAAAGAAAAGGAGTGGCAAATGAAAAAAGTTCTCTTGACAGGTGTAGCCGGATTTATAGGATGGAAAACAGGAAAGTTTTTGTTAGAAAAAGGCATAGAAGTTATTGGTATAGATAATATGAACAACTACTATGACGTCAGATTAAAAGAGTATAGAAAAAAAGATTTAGAAAATTATGAAAATTTTAAATTTTATCCGGTTGATATTGAAAATCTGGGAGCGTTGGAAATCTTGTTCAATGACCACAAATTCGACTGTGTAATAAACCTTGCAGCAAGAGCTGGGGTAAGATACAGTATGGTCAATCCATTTGTTTACATGACTACAAATACAAATGGAACTTTAAACCTTTTAGAGTTAATGAAAAAGTACTCTGTTAAAAAGATGGTTTTAGCTTCAACCTCTTCATTGTATGCTGGTCAACCGATGCCGTTTAAAGAGGACCTACCGGTAAATACTCCTATATCTCCTTATGCAGCTTCTAAAAAGGCTGCTGAAGTTATGGCATACACTTATCATTACCTTTACGGGTTAGACATTTCTGTCGTTAGATACTTCACCGTTTATGGACCTGCAGGAAGACCTGATATGAGTATATTTAGATTCATAAAATGGATTGACGAAGGAAAACCAATTATTCTCTACGGTGATGGTTCACAATCAAGAGACTTTACCTATGTAGATGATATAGCGGAAGGAACTATTTTGGCAACAAAAGAAGTTGGATACGAAATAATAAATTTAGGTGGTGGAAAAAATCCTATCAGTTTGAAAACAGTTATAGAAACGATAGAAAAACATTTAGGTAAAAAAGCCAACATAGATTACAGACCTTTCCATAAAGCAGATTTGAAAGAAACTTGGGCTGATATAACAAAAGCTGAAAAAATTTTAGGATGGAAACCTAAGGTAAGTTTTGAAGAAGGAATAAAAAAAACTGTTGAATGGTACTTAGAAAATAGAGAGTTTTTAAAAGATGTTGAAGTTGGCAACGAGTAAATACCCACCACTTCTCTAAACGGTGGGTAGTTCACAAAACCGGTCATAAAGGTTGTTTATCTATTAACAGTTTATTCTTCCTCAATTATTTCTCTTCTTATTTTTGCTCCTATTGATTTTAACTTTTGGTCTATGTGTTCGTAGCCTCTGTCTAAATGGTATATACTGTGGATAGTTGTTTCTCCTTCTGCAACTAATCCGGCTATCACCATTGCAGCACTTGCTCTAAGGTCTGTTGCTTTTATACTTGCACCACTAAACTTTTTAACAGGTTTTATTATGGCTGTTTTTCCTTTTATTTCAATATTTGCACCTAACCTGTTTAGTTCTGGCACGTGCATAAATCTGTTTTCAAATATGTTTTCTGTTATTTCTGATACACCATCTGCAAAACATAAAAGGGTCATAAATTGAGCTTGTAGGTCTGTTGGAAAAAGTGGATACTCTTTTGTTTCTATATTTACTGGTTTTAAGATATCCTTCCTTTTTACTATAACTTCGTTCTCCGATATGTTTATTATAGATATTCCTATATTTTCTAAAACTTCGTTAACGTACTCTAAATAATGGTTTGGATAATTTTTTATTATTATTTTCCCACCTGTTAAAGCAGATAAAACTGCAAATGTTCCGGCTTCTATTCTATCTGGAATAACTGTGTGATAAGTGCCTCTTAACGATTTTACTCCTTCTATCTCTATCCTGTGAGTTCCTTCTCCTTTTATGTTTGCTCCCATCTTTTTAAGCATTAAGGCTAAGTCTACAACTTCCGGTTCTAATGCAGCGTTTTCTATAACTGTTTTTCCGTGGGCTAATGTGGCAGCCATCATTATATTCTCTGTTCCGGTGACGGTTATTTTATCAAAAAATATGTGGGCTCCTTTTAATCCTTGTGGTGCTGATGCTTTTATGTATCCGTGTTCTATTTTTATATCTGCTCCCATCTTTTCAAGGGCTTTTAGGTGTAAATCTACAGGACGGGTTCCTATGGAACATCCACCTGGAAGAGAGACTTCAGCATATCCAAACTTTGCAAGCATTGGTCCAAGGACCAATATAGACGCTCTCATCTTGCTAACAAGGTCGTAAGGGGCTGTTAGTGATTTTAAGTCTTTCAATTTAAAGCTGTAAGTTTTGTTCTTTATATGGTTGATTTCTATACCTATTGTTGTTAAGAGTTTTTCCATCGTTCTGATGTCTAAAAGGTCCGGAATATTATCTATTACAACTTCCTCATCTGTAAGGATAGTGGCTGCCATGTTTGGTAATGCTGCGTTTTTTGCTCCGGATACTTCTAAAACTCCTTCTAACTTTTGACCACCTTCTACTATCAACGCTTCTTTCAACTTTAACTCTTCCTTTATCATTTTCTTAACCTCAAATATTATATTTTAAAACCTATAACAACTCTATCTATTGATGCTAAATCTTTGTGTATCTCAAGCTTATTAAATCCGGATTTTTCTAAAATCTCTTTAACTTTGTTTCCTTGACCTATTCCTACTTCGAAGGCAAAAAATCCATCTTTCTTTAAATAGTTTTTAAATCTATCTACTATCTTTTCGTAAAATTCAGTCCCAACTTTACCTGATATTAGAGCTTCTTTTGGTTCCTTTTTTACCTCTTCTTGCAATGTTTCGTATTCGTTTTCGGATATGTATGGTGGATTTGATACTACAAAATCAAAAGATGAAACATTTAATTTTTCAACATCATCTTTCAAAACATCAAACTTCAGTAAAGTCAATCTATCTATCACATTGAATTTTTCTGCATTTATTTTTGATACTTCCAAAGCTTTTTCTGAAATATCTAAACCTATCATATTTAGGTCTTTTTTATGATGTAGTAAAGATACACAGATACATCCACTTCCAACTCCTACTTCAAGTCCTATAGGATTTTTTCGGTTTGATACTTTTTCCAACACTTTTTCAACTAAAATCTCCGTTTCTGGACGAGGTATTAAAACACCTTCTTCTATGTAGAATTCAAGACCAAAAAACTCTTTTTTATTTAGTATGTAAGCAAGAGGAACTTTTCTTGCTCTTTTTTCAACTGCTTTTAACACTTTTTCATAATCTTTTACTTCTAAATCCGGATTTGTAAATATTTTATGTTTTGGAATGTTTAGTAGTTGAGAGATTATTATCATTGATTCAAGTTGAGGATTTTCTATGTTGGACCTTTTCAATAAATCTATCGATAGCTCATACAACTCTTTTAATTTCATTGAAACTTTGGTAATCTCCAATTGTAAAGGATTGCAACTATTCTTATCATTAAAACTGTTAAACTACATACAATCGATGATACTGTTAGGTCTGTTGTTAAGGTTATTGTTATGTAAAAGGCTACTGCTCCAATGATGCTACAACTTGCATAAAAATCATCTCTCAAAACGGATGGAACTTTTCCAAGAAGTAAATCACTTATTATTCCTCCTCCAACTCCTGTAAGTGTTGCAAGAATCACAATACCAAAAAACGATACATCAGCATTGTGAGCAATTAAAGCTCCCGTTGTAGTAAAAGCTGATAATCCTATCGCATCCGGAATTAGAATGATGTATTTATTTTTTATATCACCTTTTGCCACTTTATAAACTAATACCGCAAGCCATACTCCCAAAAGGGCTACACTCATATCTGTTAAAGATTTTAGAGCATTTGGAACCGTATTTATCAGCAAATCTCTCGTTATACCACCACCTAAGGCTGTCATAACTCCTAAAACTGTGATTCCAAGTAAGTCTAAACCTTCTTTTATAGCTTTTAAAGAGCCTGTTAATGCAAATGCTACTATACCTATGATGTTCATTATGTAGAATATTTCTTTAGCAAAATCCATATCTCTTCATCTACCTCTAACTTTCCATTGTAAACAATGTTGTAGTTTTCATCAAATTTAACTTTAAAACCAAAAAATTTTACACCTTCTTTAAGGCTTTGGGCAAACATCTTTGAAAATTTTAGGTCAGTTATAAAGTTTGGTAGGAATTTCTCACAATCTCTAAGAGATAAAACCATTACAGCTGTTTCAAATCCTTCTTTTTTAAGTTGTAAAAGGTGATTTAGATGTTTTAATCCTCTTTCTGTGGGAGCATCCGGAAAATAGCATTTTTCATTTACTTTTAAATTACATCCTTTAAGTTCGATGAACATTTTATCATCAACAAGAAAATCAATCCGACTATCTTTGTATTTGACTTCCGATTTTACTTTTTTTGGAGTAAAGCCAAGTAATCCATATTGAATAATCTTTTTACCTATTTTTGAATGGATTGATGTGTTTATAAGGACAAAACCTTCTTCCATTTTTGCAGCTAAAAGTTTATAAGGTAGTTTGTTGTTTTCTTTTCCTTTTAAAACAAGAACATCACGACCTTCCGTAAGAATCTCTTTGAGTCTGCCGGTATCGGATATATGGCACTCTACAACCTCACCATTTAAATTACATACGCCGACAAACCTATTTTTCCGGTATAAAAATTTTGCCTCAATTGGATTTCCTATCTGATTAGATTCAAGTATTATCATGAAGATTCAAAAACTCAAAAGCAGGTTTTAAAGCAACTCTTCCTTTAGCGGTTCTTTTTATAAAACCTATTTTTAATAAATAAGGCTCTATCACTTCTTCTATTGTTTTTTTATCTTCAGATATTGCAAATGATATGGTGTTTAGTCCTACCGGTCCACCGTTAAACTGATTTATCAAGGATTTTAAATACTTTAATGTGAGAGTGTCTATGCCATGTTGATTTATAGATAAGAATTTAAGAGCTTCTTTTGCCACTTCTTCATCTATAGTATTTTTGTTGTGAATAACTGCATAGTCATAAATCCTACTTAAAAGTTTATTTGCAACTCTTGGAGTCCCTTTTGAATGTTTTGCAATTTCCAAAGCACCTTCCAATGTGATACTGATGTGGTTAATTTTTGCTGTTCTTAAAATAATCTTAGAAAGAGATTCTTCATCGTAAAAATCAAGATTTAAAATGATTCCAAATCTGGACAGTAAAGGAGATGATAACATTCCGGCTCTGGTGGTTGCTCCGATTAAAGTAAACTTTGCCAAATCAAGTCTTATGGCTTTTGCAGACCTTCCTTTTCTTCCAGAACCACCACCTAAGATAACATCTACCTTAAAATCTTCCATGGCGGAGTAGAGTATCTCTTCCAGTGTAGGAGATAGTCTATGTATCTCATCTATAAAGAGAATATCGTTATCTTTTAACGAAGTTAAAAGACCTATAACATCTCCTTTTTTCTCTAAAACTGGAGCGGATGTTATTTTTATGTTACTGTTCATCTCATTAGCTATAACCGTGGCTAAGGTTGTTTTACCAAGACCTGGTGGACCAGATAAAATAGTATGGTCTAAAGGTTTACCTTTCATTTTAGCAGCAGATATAAATACTTTAAGCTGTCTTTTTATTTCTTCTTGCCCTATAAAATCATCTAAATACTGTGGTCTGATTGATATATTCAACTTTTCCATGTATTATATTATATTACGTTTCAAAATTGGAGGATAACTGTGAAAATTGTTGATTTAAGAGGTAGATATTATAAGGAAAACCAAGAACTTCAAAACCTCATAAAAAGAAGTGATGTTGAGATAGATTTATACGAACCTGTTGTAAAAGAGATTATAAAGAATGTAAAAGAAAGAGGAGATGAAGCACTCGTAGAGTACACAGAAAAGTTTGATAAAGTCAAAATAAATCCGGAAGATTTGGTAATACCTTTTGAGGAGTTAGAAAAGGCTTACGATGAAATAGAAGATGATGTAAGATGGGCATTTGAAGTCGCTTATGAAAGAATTTACGAGTTCCACGAGCAACAAAAAGAAAAGTCCTTTTTTAAAGAAGAAGATGGAATGATATTAGGTCAAAAAGTTATTCCATTAGACATAGTAGGCTTATATGTACCCGGTGGAAAAGCTGCTTACCCTTCAAGTGTTTTGATGAATGCTATACCTGCAAGAGTGGCAGGAGTTGAAGAAATTGTAATGTGCTCTCCTAATCCAAACAAGTATACTTTGGCAGCAGCGTTTATATGTGGAATAGACACAGTTTATAGAGTAGGTGGTGCTCAGGCTGTTGCTGCAATGGCTTATGGTACCCAAACAGTGAAAAAGGTAGATAAGATAGTTGGACCAGGAAACATATATGTAGCGTTAGCTAAGAAAAATGTTTTTGGAGTGGTAGATATAGATATGATAGCTGGTCCATCTGAAATACTCGTAATAGCAGATGAGAAAGCAAATTACAGATGGATTGCCGCTGACCTTTTATCTCAAGCTGAACATGATGAGCTTGCAGCTTCTATACTAATCACCACTTCAGAAGAACTTGCCAAAAATGTAAAAGAGTACTTATACAACGAGCTTCTTACAGATTTTTCAAGAAAAGAAATAGCAAAAAAATCCTTGGATAACTATGGACATGCATTTATAGTAGAAGACTTAGATACAGCTTGTCAAGTGGCTAACTACATCGCTCCGGAACACCTTGAAATAATAACGGAAAATCCTTTTGATTTACTCAATAAAATAAAACATGCAGGAGCAATATTTTTAGGGTCCTATTCAACGGAACCACTTGGTGATTACATTCTTGGACCAAATCACGTGTTACCTACAGGAGCAGCAGCAAGATTTTCATCTCCATTAGGGGTTTATGATTTTGTCAAAAGAAGTTCAGTTATATACGTTTCCAAAGAAGGTTTTGAAAGAGTTGCCAACCATGCAGAAAAAATGGCTAACGCAGAAGGCTTAGAAGCCCACGCATTAAGTGTAAAAATAAGGAAAGATTAGATTAGAAGAAAGTTATAACTTCAAAACCATTTGAAAGAGTGCGAAACTAACTATTGAAAAGATGCTGGAAGTTTAATCAAAAAGTTCTTTTATATAAACAGATGCTTTACAGTCATTAATAACTTTATATCCCACATAGTTCAGACAAAACTTTCTATTGAGTCTATTGATAAGTTTGAGTCAAATATCTTTATATCCCACATAGTTCAGACAAAACGTGGAAGGAACCAAAGAGATAAACACATATCAGAACCTTTATATCCCACATAGTTCAGACAAAACAACTTTCTAAAGTATATCCGTTTTTATTTGCAAAATTCACTTTATATCCCACATAGTTCAGACAAAACTTTTGCCGTGTTAAGGTCATTCCAAATAAAGATTTATTTGACTTTATATCCCACATAGTTCAGACAAAACCCTTTGTTGTTAATTTGGTGTAGTATTTCAATGTAGCTTTATATCCCACATAGTTCAGACAAAACTGGAGTCTCGGCCTTTTGGACTAAACGCCCCCAGCCGCTTTATATCCCACATAGTTCAGACAAAACGGAAACTAAAAAACAATTTAACAAAAATCCTTCCTGACTTTATATCCCACATAGTTCAGACAAAACCATTTTTATCAAGAGAGTTTTCAAGCTCCCTTGAAGCTTTATATCCCACATAGTTCAGACAAAACCTTGGTAGGTCTCTATGGAGTTCATAAACAGTCCTACTTTATATCCCACATAGTTCAGACAAAACACTGGTGTATCGGGCTATTCTTATTCTCCCGCCCGCCTTTATATCCCACATAGTTCAGACAAAACAATAATAATATCCCCGTTAACAGTTGAGATTTTAAACTTTATATCCCACATAGTTCAGACAAAACAAAGTGATAGAGAGAGAGATACCAGATGACCCAGAACCTTTATATCCCACATAGTTCAGACAAAACACATATCTTTCTCCTTTTTACACCATATAAAACTATACTTTATATCCCACATAGTTCAGACAAAACCGTGCGTCCGTTTCTTGCCAAGTGGACTTTGAGGGTCTTTATATCCCACATAGTTCAGACAAAACGAAAGGTGGAAGGACAAGGAAGGAAAAAGTAAATCACTTTATATCCCACATAGTTCAGACAAAACAAGAAATTTTAGAAAATGATTATGAAAAAGCAAAAGCTTTATATCCCACATAGTTCAGACAAAACCTCGTATTCTTTGATTGCTTTTTTCTTTTGATCTTCCTTTATATCCCACATAGTTCAGACAAAACTATTGTCTTAATCTAAAGCCATCTTTGTATCTATAACTTTATATCCCACATAGTTCAGACAAAACTCATCAACCGCTTGTCTATTTTCAGCGTAGAGATGCCTTTATATCCCACATAGTTCAGACAAAACTTAATGCTGTTAGCCGAAAAACACAACGACCTTATAACTTTATATCCCACATAGTTCAGACAAAACAAGTAGAATATGAGAACACAAAAGGAGAAGTAAAAAGTGCTTTATATCCCACATAGTTCAGACAAAACGAGTATGAGAAATCAGTTTTAGATATGCTTCTGTACTTTATATCCCACATAGTTCAGACAAAACTGTTTCATCTAAAAGCTAATCTGAATTTTAGATGTCTTTATATCCCACATAGTTCAGACAAAACTAAACTATACTGACGACGAAGAGATTGTAGACTTTTACTTTATATCCCACATAGTTCAGACAAAACCCGTTAAAAATTACAATAAAAAAATAAACGAAAATTTTCAAAAAGTCAATATCTTAATGCATATTTTTTGTGCGGTGTGTAAGTCTGCAAATTGATATTTTTTGCATCGAACCGGCAGTAATAGAAAATATATTTCTGTTATATTGTCAAATGAGCCTTATCATTACTTGATTATTCAAATAATATATTTTCTATTTTAAAATGCAGACTACACATCAAAGTTGAAATATTAAATTTTTTATCCAGTATAATGCCACAAAAATTTACTGTGGGACTTCCCTATTCAGTTGTCAAGGTCATCTAAAACTGAAAATAATATACCATCTTTTGTATAAAAATGCAAGGGCTGTAAAAAAATAGCCACACAAATTTTTTCCATTATCTTTGGTAAGTTTGATTTTTCTTCTTCAAAACCAAGCATTATATGTAATCCTTCAACACTTTTGGTATTTCAAAGGTTCCATCCGGATTTTGATAATTTTCCATAATTGCAAGTAATGTTCTACCTACAGCAAGTCCAGAGCCATTTAAGGTATGTACCAAATGATTTTTTCCGTTTTTGTCTTTGTATCTTATCTTTGCTCTTCTGGCTTGGAAATCTTCTGTGTTTGAGCAGGAAGATATCTCTCTGTACCTGTTTTGAGAAGGTATCCACACTTCTATATCGTAGGTTTTAGCAGCTGAAAATCCCATATCTCCCGTACAAAGTAAAACCACTCTGTAAGGTAGTTCCAGAAGTTGTAGTATTTTTTCTGCTTCGCTTACAAGTTTTTCAAGTTCGTTGTAAGAATCTTCCGGTTTTACTATTTTTACAAGTTCTACTTTATCAAACTGGTGTTGTCTTAGTATTCCTCTAACATCTTTTCCGTGGGAGCCAGCTTCTTTTCTAAAACAAGGTGTGTAAGCTGTGTAATACTTGGGAAGTTCATCTTCGGGAATTATTTCATCAGCATGAAGGTTGGTTAATGGAACTTCTGCGGTTGGTATTAGGTACAAATCTTCATTCTCTATTTTGTAAAGGTCTTCTTTAAATTTAGGTAGTTGACCTGTTCCAAGTAGTATTTCCGGTTTTACCAACAAAGGTGTCCAAACTTCTGTATAACCATGTTGTTTTGTATGAACATCAAGCATAAAGTTTATCAAAGCTCTTTCAAGTCTTGCTGCTTCTTTAAACATTACTGTAAATCTTGAGCCGGATAGTTTTGCCCCTCTGTCAAAATCCAGGATTCCCAGTTTCTCTCCTATTTCAAAATGTGGTAAAGGTTCAAAATCAAACTTTCTTGGCTCTCCCCATCTTCTTATCTCTACGTTGTCGTTTTCGTCTTTTCCTATGGGTACATCAGGAGCTGGAATGTTTGGTATGTAAAGCATTAAGTTGTTAAACTCTTCTTCTTTTTCAGATAGTTTATCTTCAAGTTCTTTTATTTCATCTCCTATTTGACGGACTCTTTCTTGAATTTCTGAAACATCTTTTCCTTCTTTTTTGTAGATAGGAAAAAGTTTTGATTTTTCATTTCTTTCTGCTCTTAAATGCTCTATCTTTTTTATAATCTCTCTTCTTTCTTGGTCTATCTCTAACACTTTGTCTATCATAGATGGGTATGAAGGGTCCCTTGTTGATAACCTTTCTTTCACAAAATCCGGATTTTCTCTAATAAGCTTTATGTCTAACATCCTTTCTCCTTACTTTGTGTATATATCTGTAATAAATTTTATCACTTTATCTTTTAAAGGTAAAACTTTCATAAACTTTTTCTTTAACTTTTCAAACTGTTCTTTGTATTCCTGATACTCCGGCTCTTTAATTAAAAGTTCAAGTTGGTCTATTATATCGTTGGCTTCTTTAAAGTTTTTCTTTTCTATCAACTCTTCTACAGCTTCCATCATTATTGGTATGTACTTAGGTTCTATTTTTAGGTTGTAATCTATCTGTAAACCTTTTATGAAGTTTTCCGTTGCTTGTATTTTTTTACCTTCTTCAACCTGTTTTTTTGCCAATTCAAAGTAGTACTTTGCCATATCTAAAAAGTATTCAATCTCCTCCGGAACAAGGATAACAGCTTTTCTGAGATTTTCTATGGCATCTTCGTAAAATCCAAGATGAGCTAACGAGTGTGCTTTGTAAACGTACGCATCTACAAAGTATTTATTTTTTTCAATAACTTTGTTAAACTGCTCTATAGCCTGTTGGTACTTTCCTGCGTTGTAGAAAATCTTTCCAAGAGAGTAGTAGTACCTGTCGTCTCCTTCCTGTCCAGATACTTTGTTTAAGTATTCCATAGCTTTTTGGTCGTTTCCGTGCATAAGCTCGATTTGCGCAAGTAGTGAGTATGCTTCTTTTAGTTTTGGATTTAACTTTACAGACTCTTCTAAGTCTTTTTTGGCTTCTTCAAACTCTCCTTTTTGAATGTACACTTTACCTCTTTCAAAGTAAGCATCTGCATAGTCAGGTTTTAGTCTGATAGCTTCTGATAGATGAACGATGGCAACTTCAAGACTTTCTTGATTTAGGTCGTGAGTTGCAACTTTCCCTCTCCAATAGTGAACCTCCGGAATATCCGGATTCAAAAGTAAAGCTTCATCAAGAAGGGTGATAGTCATTTCATAATTCTCATTTTCGTAATGATAGATAGCTTTGTTTAATAGATGGTAAGCCTCACCTGCGGTTGTCATGGTTAGTGCCTCCTTACTTTTTGTTTTTAATAAAATAACACAATTTTGTGTTAAAATCTTTAAAAGAGATGATGAAGAAGTTAGTGAAACAAGTCTTTGAAAATAAGTATTTAAAGATTTTTCTAAAAATTTCGGTAGAGATTTTTTTTATTTTCTTTTTCTTTCTTATCATGTTCCTATCGGTTTTTTATGTAGTATCAAGTTATCAGGACATTTTAAAGAGATTTGGAGTTTTTGTTAAAGATGACTGTAAGTTTAAAGACAACCGGATTGTATGCAGTTATATAAACATCACAGATAAAAAAGAGTACAACATTAACCTTAAAAATGTGTATGCAGATATTAGGTTTTCTGATTTATTCAAGTTTAAAAGTTTTATTGATTTGAATGTAGAAAATCTATCTGGTGAGTATATTAACGATTTAACCGCTCCACCTTCAAAGGAGTTTGAGTTCATATTTCCTCTTTACCTGTTTACATCTTACGTAAATTTCAACTTAAAAGATGGAAGTTTTAAGGTAAAAAATTTAGAAAAAGATTTAGACCTTAATATAGAAAACCTATCCGGATACAACCTTCAAAACATGATTTTTATAAAAAGTAGTCCAACATTAACCTTTTTAAAAAAAGACAAAACTTACACTTTAAACATCAATCCATCAAACAACTACCAAATAAAAGTGTTTCCTAAGAAAATAGTTGTAGAAAACACTAAAGTATCCTACGATGGTATAACAGCAGATGTAAAAAATATTTCTTTACACGAAGATAAAACGGTAGAGTTAACAGGTAAAGTAAACGCCACCAACTACTCTTACAACGGTATAACCTTATCTGGATTGGACTTAGATTTATACTTCAAAGAGAAAAAAGATAAAGAAGTAAAAATAGATGGAAAAGTAAAACAGGTTGATTATGAAGGTTTAAATCTTCTAAACAACAGCATAAAACTAAACTTAAAAATAACAGAAAAAGATAAAAAAAGTATTCTAAAAGGAACCAGTGATTTAAAAGTAGAAGTATTGAAAACTCCGGATTTACAACTTCAAAACTTGTTTATCACAACAAATATGGAAGACAAAGATGGACTTAAATTTAAAGGTAAGTACGATATAAAAGTATCATCAGGTAGTTTTGAGTACGATGACCAAAAGAAAAAAATACTCATCAACAGTGATATTCCATCTTTGAAAGATGTTCTGACGGTTTTACCTGTTGAAAAAGATGATATTATCAAGTCTTTAGATGGTAGTATATCAGCACGGACGGATTATAAGATAGATGAAAAACAGGCTAACATATCCATAAACGCTAAAAATTTTACAGGACTTGGTTTAAAGTATTCAAGCTTATCCGGATTTATTAACCTATCTTTAAAAGATTACTCTCTTTATACAGACCTAAAAGGTTTTGATGGTAATCAAACAGTCTTTACAAATGGTTATTTAAAGGACTTTAACGATTTAAAGAAACTATCTTACAGATTTAACATCAATGCAAAAAACTTTGTTTTACAAAATCTTATGTATATGAAAAACGTACCTGTAAAATCAACACTCAATGCATCAGGAAGGATATACGGAGATTACCATAACATCTTTATGGATTTTACAGGAAACGCCCTTGATTTTTCTTACCAAGAGTTGTCTTTAAAAAACCTTTTTTATAACTTTTCCTTTAAAAACGACGTTATAACGGTTAAAGCAAACGATGGAAAAAGTCTAACCTCTGAATTTTTCTTTGAAATTCCTAATGAAAAGTTAGACCTTAAAGTGAACTTTACAAAACAGTTTGATTTATCGGTTTTATACCCGTTTTTATCAAAACATTCAAAGGATGTTTTCGATAGGATAATACCAAAATCCGGTGAAGGCTCGGTTTATGTAACATCGGTAAAAAATGATTGGAACGTAAATCTTAGTGTAAAAAATTTGGAAAGCTACATAAAAGATATAGAAAATACAGTTTTGGCGGATATATCCGGTTCAATCAATCCAAAAGTTGTAAAGTTTGATGTAAACTTTTTTAAAGATAATCTTGTTGTAAAGAATAACATAATAAAAAAGATATCCGGAAGTGTAAACTTAAAGGACAAGTATTTGAAATTTTCAATAAAAACCGATGGTTTAAACGAGTTTAAGTCTTTTGTATTTACAGCCAACGGCGATTACAACCTTGAAAAGGAAACCTTTGATGTAAAATCCGGATTGAATTTAACAGATGAAAAAAACAACTTACAATCAAACTTAAACTTTAACGTAAGTGGAAACCTTGACGGTTATAAAGGCACTTTATCCGGATTTGTAAAAAACAGTAAGAAACTGGATTTTTCCTTTGACATAAAAGGAGACAAAAACAAACTGTTAGCCCACAGTAATGAGATAACATTTTTAGAAAAAGATTTTCACTTAAAAGTTAAAGAATCTTTACTGACAGTCAACTTTAACAAAGAAAACCTACAAAAAAGTACAGCATTTTTAACATTAAAAAATTTTGTTTTAGAAGAAGATGATATACCTTTGATAAAGTTCCAAGACCTAAGTTTAAACTACTACGACAAGAAGATATACACAGACAAACAAGTATTTACCGGTTCATTTTTTGGAAGTATAGACAAATTTTTATACGATTTGGATAAAAATCAGTTAGAACTTTCATTAAACGGTAATTTAGACAGAAAATACATATCTCAGATAGTTCAGTTTGTAAATATCGACGGTAAGATAAGATTTGCATTAGCTTATAAAGGTACTCCTCAGGATATACTTGAAAAAGCCTCTTTTAAACTCTACGGAGAAGATGTAAGAATAAGAACTCCATACACAGCGAATATAATATCTTTTGATAAATTTGATATTACTCTAAAAAACAATCTTTACATAGACATAAAAGGTTCAACCCGTTCCTCTTACGGTGAAAGTAGTATATCAATATACGGCACATACAACCTAAAAAATAAAGAAGGAGATGTAGAGCTCAAGTCCGACCTACTACCTATAAAGTACCAAAACATCTACAACGGAGTAATCTCAACAGATACGAACATAAAGATGGTTAAAGAAAAAATATATATAAACTCAAAAACTTTAACCACAGGAAAGGCTAAAGTTGAACCGGATTATCTAACCCAAAAAGCGGAATCTACAAAAAAACCTGAAATGCTAAAAAATATTCATCTAAACATAAGTCTATCCACTTTATCTCCTGTATTCATAGAAGGAAGTTGGGGAAGAGTTTACGGAGATGGTAAGTTTGACATTAAAGGTACAGCGGAAAAACCTGTTGTAAATGGTAATTTCAGGATATCCTACGGAAAGGTTGATTTTCTAAAAAACAGATACAACGTAGATTTTATCGACATAAAACTTTCAGATAGTAAAACTTATGTAAACGGTAGATTATCCACAAACATATCCGGAGTTTACGTATACGTAAACGTATCAGGAACGGCAGACAATCTAAAGTATGACTTTTTCTCAACTCCACCAAAATCAAAAGATGAAATTTTAACCCTTCTACTGATTAAAAAAACTCCGGAACAAATCGCTTCGTCTGGACTATTTTCCATCGTAGGAAACGTTGCAAAGATGATAGTACCTTTTAAAGCAACAGGAGAAGAAGAAGAAGGTCTATTTGGAACCGGATTCAACGTAAACATACTACCTTCTTACAACCCTGTCCAAGGCATAACCTTTAACGTTTACGTCCAAAAATACCTTACAAGAAAGATATACCTTGGTTTTTCTAAACCACTTGCAACATCTGTAATCTTAAACCAGTACGGCTTTTACGAAGCCGGATACAGACTTACAGAAAGAAGTTCAGTCGTTTTAAGATTCTACGATAACAGTTCAAGGTCAACGGATATAACTTTTACACTACCGTTTGACTTTTGAAAAACCTGTTTTTTAACATAGTTTTTTTTCTTTTCCATATTATAAAATCTCTAAAAAAATTACGAGGTGTAATGTGAAGCTGATAGAAACTTCATTGTACTTTTACATACAAAACCAAGACAAAAAATCTCCAGAATTTGGATACATTTTTAATGTCGGTCTTGTGAAAGGAGAGTCAGATTACTTTTTAGCAACAAAAGATACAGTCAAAGATAAACCAGACTACCTTAAACATCTCAAAAATGTCAAATGGGCAATATACGATAAAAACTTTGAAAGAAAAACAGATTTTCACAGCTGGATACACACAGCCGGATTGGTAAAAGGTCAATCTCCATACTATAAAGTGGAAGAAAACAACATGGAAGCATTGTTTACTTTACAAGGGCAAAAAACGGAGTTTTTTGAAAAGATAAGAGACAGAGGAGCCTTAACAGGAGAGAGTAACTACTTTTGGGGAAAGAAAAACGGAAAATTTGCTATATACGATATCAATACAGGAGAAAAACTTACAGAAGACTTCAAATCGTCCGTTTTAGCCGGTGTTATACTTGGAAAAGGAACCTATTTTGTAGGAAGTTACGGAGAAGAAATTTTTTACATATTTGACCTGAAAACGGGAGAAAGATTGACAAAAGCTTTTGACGAACATAAACTAATTGAGATACTAAAACACGGAGATTTAGAAAGGGCTGTTGATGAAATTGGAAAGTAAAAAACTAAAAGTGGCATTTGCAACTCTTGGTTGTAGAATGAACCAGTTTGAGACATCAGCTTTAGAAGAACAGTTTGCTGTAAAAGGTTACGATATTACAGATTTTGATTCCGTTGCAGATATTTATATAGTAAACACCTGCACTGTGACAAACGATGCTGACAGGTCATCAAGAAAAACCATAAGACAAGCCAAAAGGAAAAATCCAAAGGCGGTAGTTGTTGCAACCGGATGCTACGCTCAAGTCTCTCCAGATGAACTTTCAAAGATGCCAGAAATCGACCTTGTGATAGGAAACTCTCATAAAACAGCGGTTTTTGAGATAGTAGAAAACTACATAAACGAAAAGTTCCAAAACAAAGTCTTTATAGACAACATTTTCAGAGAAAACGACTTTAGAACATTTTTCATATCAACATTCTACGAAGGCGCAAGACCTATACTAAAAATTCAAGAAGGGTGCAACAGTTTTTGCTCATTCTGTATAATACCATTTGCCAGAGGAAAAGTAAGAAGTGCCAAAATCCAAGATGTGATAAATCAGACAAAAACCCTTACAGACAAAGGCTACAAAGAAGTTGTCCTTACAGGAACACAGCTTTCTCAGTACGGATACGACCACAAAGAAGGAAAACTCTTAGACCTACTAAAAGAGATAGTAAAGATAGAAGGTCTTTACAGAGTGAGACTTTCATCTATGGGAATAAACGAACTTAACGACCACTTGATAGACTTTTTAACAAAAGAAGAAAAGATAGCTCCACACTTTCATCTTTCCATTCAATCGGCAGATGACAAAGTCCTAAAAGATATGAAAAGAGACTACACCGTAAAAGAGTATATAGAAAAAGTAGAAAAAATACTGAAAAACCGTCCTGATACAGCCATAGGAACGGATATTATAACCGGATTTCCAACGGAAGACGAAAAATCATTTGAAAACACAGTTAAAAATGTAGAAAAAATACCATTTGCTTACATACATGTATTTACCTATTCAATGAGAGATAACACTTCTGCCGTTAAACTCGGTGATAAAGTGCCACCAACCGTTAAAAAAGAAAGAACAAAAATTTTAAGACAGTTAGGAGAAAAAAAGAGTTTGGAGTTTAGGAAAAAATTCTTAGATAAAAACCTTGACTTTCTCATAATATCGGAAAAAGATGGCATTAAAGTTGGACTATCCGGAAACTACATCCATGCAAAAATAGACACAGACAAACCTATAAACACAGTTATAAATGCTAAATTAACAAAAATAGGATACGAGAGAGAGGATAACTATGCCAATCCTTGAAAAAGATGAAGAAATTAAAGAAATTTTAGAAAAAAGTAAAACAGTTGCTGTAGTAGGTATATCTGATGACCCGTCAAGACCAAGTTATTTTGTCAGTGAGGTTGTAAAATCTTACGGATTTAAGATGTATTTTGTAAATCCAAAATACGAAGGAAAAGAGATTCTTGGAGAGAAAGTTTACAAATCCATCTTAGATATTCCGGATGAAATTGATATTGTTGATGTGTTTAGAAGACCAGCAGATGTAGTTTTTACAGCTGAAGAAGCGTTAAAAAAAGGATTTAAAACATTTTGGTTTCAACCAGGAACATACAATCCACAGGTAGCACAAAAATTAAATCAACTTGGTTACAATGGAGTGATTGATAGATGTATGAAAGTGGAATGTCAAAGATTTTTAAAAAGATAGGAGGATAAAATGCCAATCGATAAAAACAAAATAGAGCAAGCTATAAGGTTATTTTTAGAGGGTATAGGAGAAGACCCAAACAGAGAAGGACTTTTAGACACACCTAAAAGAGTAGCTAAAATGTGGGAAGAGTTTGAAAGCCACAGAGAGTTTAACATGACCGTATTTGAAGATGTAGGTAGTTATGATGAGATGGTAGTTGTAAGAGATATTCAGTTTTTCTCTCTCTGTGAGCACCATCTACTACCATTCTTTGGCAAAGCCCATGTTGCATACATTCCAGATAAAAAAGTTTGTGGACTTTCCAAAATAGTAAGAGTTGTAAACAAGTTTTCTTACAGACCACAAGTCCAAGAGAGACTTACAGCGGAGATAGCCGAGTTCTTGGAAAAAGAACTTCAACCAAAAGGTGTTGCCGTTGTAATGGAAGCGGTCCATTTATGTATGGCGATGAGAGGAGTTAGAAATCCGGATTCTGTAACGGTAACAAGCAAACTAACAGGAAGATTTTTAGAATGCCAAAAAACCAGAGAAGAGTTCCTTAACTTGATAAACTCTCACAAAAAGATATAATAGATTAACAAAAAAATTTGAGGTAAAGTTATGCTTAACGATAAAGACCTTATGAAAAATCCATTTATGACAAACGAGAAGTTTGCCCAGCAGTTTGATTTTCTAAAAGAAGAAGGAGAGTTTGACAGAATACTAAAAATTTTAACGGTTCCTTCTAAAAGTGGTATTTACCTTTCAAGGTTTGACATCCGGAACATAGGACTTACACTTGGTGTAGATGTACCTGTAAGAGAAAGAAAAGAGATGTTAAAAGACCTTTTTTACTACTCAAAACAACTAAACAAAATGCAAGAGTTTTTAGACCTTCTTATACAGTACACAAACTCAAAAGTTGAAGAGTATAAAGAACTTCAAGAGGCATTTCCCAAAACGAAAGATATAATCCAAGGTTGGATAGATAAAGCCGAAAGATTGACAAAGTTTATAGAAAACCTAAAAAAAGAAGTAGAGATATACAAGGTTGTTTGATGCTTGGAATAGAAAGACTTTTAGAAAAGATATTCAGCAAAAAGAAAGAGGAAGAACTAAATTTAGACATAAAAGAAAACTATGTCCATGGACTTTTGTTTTACAACTCCTACTTTGATACATTGGCAAAAGCTCTTCCAAGAGGCTCTTTTTGTTTTATAGTAGGAGGATGGGTAAGAGATAGACTTATAAACAGACCCCTTGGTAAAAACATAGATATAGACTTTATAGTGACAGCTCCACCTATGGAAGTGGCAAGAAACCTAAAAAAGTACATAAACGGTTCAATTTTTCAGTTTGAAAAAGAAAAAACGGTAGCAACCTTTATATTTCAAGAAGATGATTACAATTACAGATTTGATTTTTCTTACCTTGATATATCTGATATTTTATCTTCCGATTTACCGTACGAAGAAAAAGAAAAAAAGATTTTAGACAGGTTGATAGCAGACCTTATGGCACGAGACTTTACAATAAACGCAATAGCGGTTAACTTTGACGACACATCCGGATTGAGTGCTTCCCATACAACTCTTATAGACCCTTCAAACGGATTTAAAGACTTACAAGAAGGGTTAGTAAAACCCATTTCAATACAAAACATAATAAACGACCCAGTAAGAATACTAAGAGGTTACAGACTTGCTTTAGAACTTGAATTTACCTTAGATAAAGAGTTTGAAAAGTTTGTCAAGAAAAATCCGGATTTGATAGAAAAATCACCGAAAGAAAGGGTAAGAGATGAACTACTTAAAATAATATCCAACGACAACTCTTACAACACTTTAGAAAAACTGAAAGAAAACAAGCTACTATCAAAAATAGTGTCAGAAAACTTAAAAGACCTTTCAATTTACAAAGACACAGAAGAACTTTTAAAAAAAAACTTGATTTCATAGATGAAAGGTTAAAAGAAAATTTCGGTAAGATACATCTTTATCAAAATTTTGATGATAAAGTTTTTTTTAAGTTAGTATCTTTAATCTTTAAACTTCCAGAAAACGAGTTTAAACTCGTTTGTAAAGAAAAACTTCTAATTCCGGAAAAAGCGTTTAACTTTATAAAACAGATAAAAGAAGCAACCTTATCGGTATTGAATCTATACAAAAACAAAGTCGAAGACTTTACTCAACTAAACATTTTTTGGTATAAATATAAAGATGTAGCAATTTACAGCTTCCTACTTGCTTTAAGTATAGACAAAAACATGGAAAACTATTTAAAGTATTTACAAAAACATTATTTTGAACATTACTTAGGAAAGATAGTAGATAAACCACTTTTATCCGGAAGTGAAATTATGAGACTTTTAAACCTTCAACCTTCCAAAAAGGTAGGAGAAATAAAAGAAAA
>NZ_DAIDMN010000010.1 GCF_027448985.1 Sulfurihydrogenibium sp. | reverse complement strand
ATGATACGGCAATCGTAGATACAATGGGTGTAAAAAGAAAAGTATCATTACATCTTCTTCCAGAATCTGTTAATGTTGGGGATTATGTTCTTATTCATGTTGGGTATGCAATAACCAAAATGAATGAGGAAGATGCATTAGAAAGTTTAAAAATTTATGAAGAAATTATAAAACATTTGGAAGAAGAAAAGGAAGAAATGTTCGGTGAATAATGGAAAAAATTGATTTCATTAAAGATTTCAGAGATAGTAAAAAAATTCTTGCAATTGCAAAACTCATAGATAAAGAAGTTAACAGACCTTTAAAAATTATGGAAGTTTGCGGAGGTCATACCCATACCATAATGAAGTACGGATTAAAACAGCTTCTTCCAAAGGAAATAGAATTTATCCACGGTCCCGGATGTCCTGTTTGTGTGATGCCAAAGGAAAGAATAGACCAAGCAATAGCATTATGTCAAGATGACAAAAATATTTTAGTTACCTTAGGTGATATGATAAGGGTTCCTGGTTCGGAAAGCTCTCTTGCAAAAGAGAGAGCTAAAGGTAAAAATGTTAAAGTAGTCTATTCTCCTTATGATATTTTAAAAATTGCTAAAGAAAATCCGGCTAAGAATATTATCTATTTTGCTATTGGATTTGAAACGACAACTCCCATGACTGCGTCTTTGATAGAGAAGGTTTTAGAGTACGGATTAAAAAATGTATTTTTTCACATAAACCATGTTTTAGTTCCACCGCCAATAAAAGCTATAATGAAAAGTAAAGAAGCAAAGATAGATGCATTTATAGGTCCATCTCATGTTTCTGTAATAACAGGAGCAAAAATTTACCAAGAAATAGTTGATTTATATGACACACCAGTTGTTGTAGCCGGATTTGAGCCACTTGACATAATGGAAGGTATCTTAAGGATAATCAAGCAATTTAAGAAGGATAGAAGAGAAGTTGAGATACAGTATACAAGAGCTGTAAATTGGGAAGGGAACAAAAAAGCACAAGATTTAATAAATAAATATATGGAAAAAAGAAATTCATTTAGATGGAGAGGTATAGGAGATATCCCTTATTCAGCCTTAAAAATAAAAGATGAATTTTCATTTTTGGATGCAGAATATATTTTTAAGGATGTTCTTCCGGATAAACCCATAGATGATCATAAACTATGTATTTGTGGAGATATCCTTAAAGGAATAGCAAAGCCTTATGAATGTAAAGTTTTTGGAAAAGCTTGTACACCTCAAAACCCGTTAGGAGCATGTATGGTCTCTTCTGAAGGAGCCTGTGCTGCATACTATAAGTATGGAAATGTTAAAGAAGGTGTTGAAATATGAAAAGTATTTTGTTATCTCATGGAGGTGGTGGAGAAGAAACTCAAAAGTTGATAAAAGAATTGTTTTTTAAATATTTTTCTAATGATATCTTGGATAAGATGGAAGATTCAGCGGTATTAGATGTAAATTCCAAAATCGCTTTCACTACAGACTCCTTTACTATATCTCCTATATTTTTCAATGGTGGAGATATAGGAAAACTATCAATTGCTGGAACCATCAACGACCTTTCTGTTATGGGAGCAAAACCTTTGTATTTAAGTTGTTCATTTATTATAGAAGAAGGTTTTCCTTTTAGTGATTTAGAAAAAATTGTTAAATCGATGGCGGAAGAGTTAAAAAAAACTGGTGCTAAAATTGTAACTGGGGATACAAAAGTCGTTCCAAAAGGTTCCGTTGATAAAATTTTTATAAATACATCCGGAATAGGAAAGATTATTTATGAAGGAATATCATCTCATAATCTCTCCGAAGAAGATGTTATAATCATATCTGGAACAGTAGGTGACCACGGTGCATGTATAATGGCTCAAAGAGAAGGTATAGAAATCCAAACTGATATACATTCAGATTGTGCCTCAGTATGGAGTTTAGTTGAAGATTTAATAAGAGCTAACATAAAGATAAAAGCAATGAGAGACCCTACCAGGGGCGGTTTATCTGCCGTTTTAAACGAATGCGCAGAAAACTCAAATGTGGAAATAGAAATATTAGAAGACAAAATCCCAGTTAAATCCCAAGTCCAAGGAATATGTGAATTACTCGGTTTAGAACCATATACTCTTGCAAACGAAGGAAGAATTGTAGTTGCAGTTGCAAAAGAAGACGCAGAAAAAGGGTTGAATGTTATGAAAAAAAATCCCTTAGGAAAGGAAGCACAGATAATAGGTAAAGTATTATCATCTGGCAGAAAAAGAGTAAAAAGACTTGCTAAAGACGCAAAAGCAGTGATTGCAGTAGGAGCATGTGCTTCTTTTGGAGGAGTTCCAGCTGCTTATCCAAACCCAACAGGTGCAGTAGGAGTAATGGATGTAGTTAGCGGGGTACCGGTGGTTAATATTCCAGCATGCCCTGCAAATCCGGTTAATATTGTTGGAGTAATAATGCATTATATTCTTACGGGTTCACTTCCTGAGCTTGATTCTCTTAAAAGACCAAAGTTTGCCTTTGGATACCGAATTCATGACAACTGTGAAAGAAGAGCTCACTTTGATGCAGGAGAGTTTGTTGAGGAATGGGGAGATCAAGGAGCAAAAAATAACTTCTGCCTTTATAAAATGGGATGTAAAGGTCCTTTCACTTTCAACAACTGTTCAATAGTAAGATATAACGACGGAACTAACTGGCCTATTGGAGTAGGAAGAGGTTGCATAGGATGTTCCGAACCAGATTTTTGGGATAAATATGCAACAGAAAGACCATTAGCTGCAAGTAATATCAAACCTCCTTTTGCTGGTGTTGAATCTTCAGTAGATAGGATTGGCTTAACAATACTTACAGCTACTGCAATTGGGATTGGTGCTCATGCAGTAATGAGTGTATTAGCAGGAAAAAAAGAAAATATAAAAGATGATAAGGAGGAGTAAGATGTCAAAAAGAATAGTTGTTGATCCGATTACAAGAATAGAAGGTCATTTAAGAATAGAGGTTGTAGTAGATGAAAACAACAGAATAATAGATGCTTATAGTTCTTCAACTATGTGGAGAGGAATAGAATTAATTTTAAAAGGAAGAGATGCTAGAGATTGTGGATTATTAGCTATGAGAATATGTGGAGTTTGTACAGGGACCCATTATCAAAGAAGCATAGAAGCAGTTGAACATGCACTAGGAATAACTATTCCAACTAACGCACGGCTTGTAAGAAATTTAATTCAAGGTTCATTGTATTTACATGACCATGTAGTTCATTTTTATCACCTTCATGCACTTGATTGGGTTGATATAGTATCTGCATTAAAAGCCGATCCTTATAAGGCTGCAAAAGAAGCGGAAAATTACTCAGAAAATCCATGGTTAAACTCTCCAAACCATTATAAAGCTGTTCAACAGAGATTAAAAAAATTTGTAGAAGCAGGAAGACTTGGTCCTTTTGCAAATGCATACTGGGGTAACAAATCTTACAAATTTACACCAGAACAAAACCTTATAGCAACAGCCCATTATCTTGAAGCGTTAGAAGCTCAAAGATGGATGGCCCAAATGATGGCAATATACGGTGGTAAGAATCCACATCCTCAATCAATAGTGGTTGGTGGTGTTACTTGTGTTCAAGATATTAAAAATCCTGCAAGAGCTGCTTTATTTAAAGAGTTATTGTTAAAGTCAAGAGATTTTATTTTAAGAGCTTACATTCCCGATATTATAATGGCTGGTCAAGTTTACAAGGATGAAGCTTTAAATGGAGTTGGAGCAGGACTTGGAAATTATCTTGCCTATGGAGGCTTTAGACTCGATGATAATCCTATGTACAAAGGAAAAACTCTTTTTCCTTCTGGTGTAGTTTTAAATAAAGATTTATCAAAAGTTATTCCGTTAAATCAAGAAAAAATAGTTGAAGATGTTACTCATAGTTGGTACAGGTATGAAGGAACTGATAAACCTTTACATCCATTTGATGGACAAACAAACCCTGAATATACAGGATTTGATAAAGATGGACTATTAAAAGTTCAAGAAAAATATTCATGGATAAAAGCTCCAATATATGATGATAACAGAGTCGAAGTTGGACCTCTCGCAAGAATGATTGTAGGTTATGCATCAGGAGACGAAAGAATCAAAAGTTATATAGATAAAGCTTTAAAGTTAGCTGGTTTACCTATAACTGCTCTATTTTCAACAGTAGGTAGAACTGCGGCAAGAGCTATAGAAACATGGATGATGTCGGATATAATGATAGAATGGACAGACCAACTTGCCTCAAATGCTGCAAAGGGAAATCTTGATACATGGACAAAATTTGACTACGATAAACTTACGAAAGGTAAAGAGTTAAAAGGTTACGGATTGGAAGAAGCTCCTAGAGGTGCTTTAGGACACTGGGTAAGAATAGTTGATGGTAAAGTTGCAAATTACCAAGCAGTAGTTCCATCAACATGGAATGCTGGACCAAGAGATTATAAAGGGAGAATGGGAGCTTATGAATCTGCTTTAGTATCAAATACAGTTCTATCAAATCCTGAACAACCGTTAGAAATATTGAGAACTGTTCACTCTTTTGATCCTTGTATTGCATGTGCTGTTCATGTGATAGATACAAAAGGAAGAGAGTTAGGAGAATACAGAGTTGAACCTGTAGGAGGTATGTGCTATGTCGGCTAAAATGGTTCCGGTAAAAAGAATGACGGTAACAATGAGAATAATTCACTGGATTAACGTTTTTTCCATATTTACTGCTGTACTTACCGGATTATACATAGCAAATCCGTACTATCAAGCATTGATAGCAGAACCTGCTGCATATAAGTACGTGATGGCGTACAATAGATTTTTTCATTTTATAGCAGCTTTACTTTTAGATATTGTTTCTATTGTTATATTTTATCTCTACTTTAGAAGCAATTTTGAGAGATACGCGTATAAATTGATTCCAAACAAGCAAAATATTACCGAATTTAAAGAAGTTTTTTTAAATCTCATAACATTAAATAGAAGAAAGAATTTTGACTCTTCTCATTCCGATAGTTTTAATATCGTTTGGTTTACAATTTTACACTTAATGTTACTTTTAATGCTATTTACAGGATTTCAAATGTACGTTGCAGGATTAGAAAGTGGCCATTCGTCTATAGGTAGTTGGTGGCCATGGCTTCTTCATATTTCAACAGACTGGACCTTATGGATGTTTGGTGGACTTGCAGGGGTTAGATGGGTTCATCATTTCACGATGTATCTAATACTTGGTTGGGTTATGTTCCATATCTATTATCAGGTATGGAGAACAATATTCTGGAAGGAAGGTGATATTGCCATTGTTTTCGGTGGATATAAGTTTAAGAGAATAAAAGAATAAAGAAATATTTAAGGTACAGAGAATAAATCGTTACAGGTTTTTCTCTGTACTTTTTCTATGAGGTGACTTATGAAAATAGCAGTTTTAGGAGTAGGTAATATACTTTTTAAAGACGAAGGTTTTGGTGTTTTTATTGTAAAATTCTTAGAGAAGAATTATAAATTCTATCCGGAAATTTCTTTAATTGATGGTGGTACAGGAGGTTTTAAATTAATTGAATATTTCCAAGATTATGATTATATCTTTTTGATTGATGTTATTTCTCTTAATGATAAACCTGGTTCAATTTATAAAATACCTGGTGACAAACTTGCAGGCATTTCATCTTACCATCAAACCGCTCATGAAGTAGAAGTATTACAGATGATAGATTTGGCTGCATTAGGAGAAAAATCTGCAAAAGTAGAAGTTATAGGCATTATACCAGAGGATATAACAACAACTCAAATAGGTTTAACCAAAACATTAGAGGATTCTTTTCCTATGGTGGTTAGTCTTTTATTAAAAGAACTGGAAAATATAGGAATAAAATACGAAAAAATAGATAATAGAGATTTAAAAGATGTAGTTATAGAATTTATAGGTTCTTACAACAATATAAGGAGTTATTAATGATGGAAGAAATAACTCTGGAAATTATTATACCTTATAGGTTGCAAAATGATATTTTTTTACCTTTAATAAAAAAGATAGGGAAAAGAAATCAAGTAAAAGGTTTTGTAGAAAAAAAAGAGAAAGAAATAAGAATAATAGTTAAATCGGATGAAGAAAAGTTAAAAAATTTTATGGATGATTTAGGAAGGAATCTTCCACTTTCCATATTTATGGATATTGCTCAAATAAACCCATGCAATGAAAATTTAGACATTAATGAATTTTATATCAAAAACAAAGCAATTAATATACTTCCAGTAAACTATGGACTTTGTCCATCATGTAATCAAGAGGTTGTAAGTTCAAAAGATCGTAGATATCTTTATCCATTTATTTCCTGTAATTATTGTGGGCCACAGTATAGCTATTTATTTTATTATCCATTTGAAAGAGATAATACAATATACAGATACTTTCATATGTGTAAAAATTGCCAAAAAGAGTATGAAAATGAATATAGTTTTCGATATAAGTATCCTTTAACATCATGTTATGAATGTTTTATTCCAATTTTTTTATACAAGGATAAAGAAGAAATACTATCTTTAGGATCAAAAACCAACTTAAGTATATATATTTTTTTGGCTGAAAAAATAAAAAATAATGAAGAAATTATAATTAAAACACTTAACGGTTATAAAGTTATAAGCAAAACTTATCAAAACGAGTCTTACATTTTAGTAACTAATCCGGATAAGTTGGAAGATATAGCTTATTTATCAGAAAAAGAATTAAGACTATTAGCTTCTATAGAAAAACCGACTGTTAAAGTAGTTTTAAAAGAAAAGTTTAAAGAAGACGAGAATATAAAATTAAGCTTTGGATATATAAAATATCCAGATGATGGAATATTGATATCTCTATGCGAGATTTTAAAAAACTTGGGAACAGATTTTGTATTTGTAAAAAACATCCCTTATCCTATAGGAAATATAGATTTAGATTTTGATATAAAAATAGAAAATCCTCAAAAAGAACTGAAAGTAACTATCGTACAAGGGAAAACTCTAATTTTAGAAGGAGAAAAAGGTATATTTCCTACTCTTTTAAAGGTATATAAATCAACACAAAAAATTACCAAATATAAAAATCTTGGATGTATTCAAATAGGTAAAGGAGAATATCTAATAGACAAAATAGATAAAATTTTAAATTTCAAGAAAGAAAACCTACCACTCATAGATTTAGAACATATAGAGCCTTATAAACTTTCTTTAATGTCAGTTATAGCTGAAAACAACCTTTTCCAGGAATCGGCGGTTTGTCTTTATCTTTCTAAAAGTTTTGAAAGTATCATTGCTTTAAAAAAGCACGATATTAAACCTTTAATAAGGGTTTTACCATTAAAAGCAGGAAAAGAAGAAACTCAAACTATATCAAACGTATTATCGGAAATTTCTTCAATATCTCCTGAATATAACAAATTAGTTAATAAATTCGTAGAAAAGTTTAATATCAAGAAATCAGAATCTGAAGAAAAAAACAAGTTAGTTTATGGATTAGAACCCATTTTTAATACAATAGGAAAAATATTAGGAATAAGTGATGAAAAATTTAAAACACTTGATTTAATTGAAAGTTATGCATTGGATTTCCATATATCAAGAGGGCTTATAGTTGATTTTTCACTTAAAGAAGAAAATGGTCAATTTTATATAGATTGGCAAAAAGCACTAGCAAGTTTAATGGCTTATAAATTGGCAGGAGATAGTAAGGAGATACTATCTTTCTCATTATTGGAAAGTTTCTCTGAGTTCTTAGAAAATCAAATAAATATTATTTCTAAAAAATTTAATATAAAAAATGTCATTATATCTGGAGACTTTTTTACAAATACGGTAGTAGCTGGAAGGGTTTTGAAACATTTTAAAAATTATAATGTATTTACAAATATAATTTTACCATTTAGCGAAGAAAATTTTGTTTTAGGCGGAATGTTTATTGATTAAAAGAGCTATTGTAAGGTTTACTGGTGCAGTTCAAGGAGTAGGATTTAGACCTTTTGTTTATAAGCTTGCTAACAGATATGGTTTAAAAGGTTTTGTTTTAAATGATGGAAAAGGAGTAGTGATAGAAGTTGAAGGTGAAGAAGAAGTAATTAAAGATTTCATTTTATCAATCCATAAGGAAAAACCAACACTTGCCAACATATTTTCTCAATCGGTAGAAATATTTGAAAACTTAAAGAATTATAAAGAGTTTAAGATATTAGAAAGTGTAAATACTATGGAGAAAGAAGTTTTTATACTTCCGGACATATCAACCTGTGATGATTGTTTAAAAGAACTTTTTAATCCTAAAGATAGAAGGTATCTATACCCATTCACGAATTGTACAAACTGTGGACCAAGATTCTCTATAACAGAAAAACTTCCTTACGATAGAAAAAATACAACAATGAAGAGTTTTCATATGTGCAAAGATTGTTTAGAGGAGTACAACGACCCTTCAAACAGAAGATTTCATGCACAACCAAATGCATGCCCTGTCTGTGGTCCGAATATTTTTTTACATACAAAAGATAGAAAACTCATCGCAAAATCAATAAAAGCTATCGAATTTTTAAAGGATTTTATTCTAAACGGAGATATTGTGGCAGTTAAAGGTATAGGTGGATTTCATCTTGTTTGTGATGCTACAAACGATAAAGCTGTTAATCTACTCAGGGAAAGAAAAAAAAGGTTTGAGAAACCTTTTGCAGTTATGTTTAAAGATATAGACCAAATAAAAAATTATACTCTCGTATCCTACGTTGAAGAAATTACCATCTTATCAAGTGAAAAACCGATAGTTATAGTTAAAAAAAAGGAAAATACAGATTTATCAGAATTAATAGCTCCGGATTTAGATAAGATAGGTGTTTTTTTACCTTACTCTCCCCTACATCACATTTTGTTTAAATTTGTTAACAAACCTCTTGTAATGACCTCTGCTAACGTATCAGAAGAACCGATAGTAAAAGATAACGATGAAGCATTTGAAAAATTATCATACTTTACAGATTACATCTTAACTCACAACAGAGACATTAAAAATAGAGTTGACGACTCGGTAGTTTTTTGTGTAAAAGATAAAACCTTCTTTATAAGAAGGTCAAGGGGATACGCACCTCTTCCGGTAAAACTACCTTTTAAGTTAAAAAGTAAAGTTTTAGCAGTTGGTGGTCATCAAAAAGTTACAATAGCCTTGGGAATTGATGATAAGGCTTACATCTCTCAACATATAGGTGATTTAGAAACATTAGCTTCACAAGAGACCTTTGAAGAAACGATTTACACATTTTTTAATATATACAACTTTTATCCGGATATTATTGTATCAGATTTACACCCTAATTATTACTCAACTAAGTGGGCTAAAAATTTTTCTATGAAAAATGGAGTAAAGCATATTCAAGTTCAACATCATTACGCCCATGGGCTATCTCTAATGGCGGATAACCATATAAAAGAAGAAAAAATTTTGACCGTTTGTTGGGATGGAACAGGTTATGGGTTAGATGGAAATCTATGGGGAGGAGAATTCTTAATAGTGGATTATGAAAATTTTGAAAGAGTTTTTCATTTTGATTATTTTAAACTTATTGGTGGAGAAAAAGCTGTAAAAGAACCAAGAAGAGTTGCTTTATCAATTCTGTTTAAAATACTTGGAAAAGACAGTTTAAATTTGAATTTACCTACCTTAAATGAATTTTCTGAAAATGAGATTTCATCTTTATACACCATATGGGAAAAAAACATTAACACTCCTTTATCTTCATCGGTAGGTAGACTTTTTGATGCTGTCTCATCTTTACTTGGTATAAAACAAGTATTATCCTACGAAGGGCAATCCGGAATGATAATGGAGGGTTTATACGATTATACAGTTAAAGACTTTTACAGTTTTGATTTAAAAAATGGAAAAATAGTTTATGATTCTTTATTCATAGATTTAATTCAGGATAAAAGTGATACACGGATAAAAGTTTCAAGATTTATAAATACATTGGTAAAAATAATTTTGGATGTTTCAAAAAATTTTGAATTAAAAGTAGGTTTTTCCGGTGGTGTTTTCCAAAATAAGGTTCTATTAACCCTTTTAATGAATAACGATAAAAACAAAAGTTTCCTTTATCATAGAAGCGTACCTCCAAACGATGGTGGAATAGCTTTAGGTCAAGTCGTTTTTAATCAGTTTTGATTTTTGCTTTTTGATATAAAAGAAACGATTTGAGATTTTGAGATAAGAGAGTTTGCAATAGGATTTTTATCTTTTACCTCTTGAAGAAGAAAAAGTGTGAAAACAAATATCAATACTCCTAATACACCTCCTAAAACCCTATCTCCAATTTTTACATATCGTTTTTTGTAAATGTATCTTTTTGTAAACTTTTCAAATATAAGGAAAAAACCAATCACTATTAAAATTATAAGAAAGAAAGAAAGAAAGTTTACTACTGAGGTGTTTGCAGAAAAAATTTTTGAAAGGAAAAAACTGAAAGGTTTATAAAGCAATGACCCTACAAATAAACCTGAAACAAAACCAACAAACTTAAAAACAAGGTTTATAAACCCTCTGTAAACTCCTAAAATAAAGAAGTATAAAAAAACTAACATCAAAATCAAATCAAGCATAACAGTTTTTCGGTATTAACTTAACTTTTCTTTAACGATTTTACTTACAACTGCACCTTCCGCTCTTCCTTTAACTTTTTCTATCACGGATTTGACAACTTTACCCATATCCTTTATAGAAGTTGCTCCAACCTCTGCTATTGTCTGGTCTATTATTTCTACCAACTCTTTTTCTGACAAAGGTTGTGGTAAAAATTCTTGGACTATCTCTATCTCTTTTAACTCTTTACCGGCTAAATCTTCTCTTCCGGCTTTGGTGTACTGTTCGTAAGCTTCTTTTCTTTGTTTTACATACTTTTGAAGAATAGATACAATCTCATCATCCGTAAGTTCTTTCTTAGAATCTATCTGTACTTTTTTAATCTCGGATATTAACATCCGGATTGTTGACAATCTATCTTTATCGCCGCTTTTCATAGCGGCTTTCATCTCTTCTTGAAGCTTTTGGAAAAACTCAGCCATTATAACAACCCTTTTTTCTTTAATGCCTTAATCAATCTTTTTCTTGCAGCCCTTTCTTTTCTTTTTCTTTTAACAGATGGTTTTTCATAAAATTCTCTTCTTTTATATTCTGTTAAAATTCCCTCTTTTTCAATGATTTTTTTGAACTTCTTTAATGCTTTCTCAAAATCACCTTCTACTAAAACCGTCGCCATTTATCTGTCGTACCTCCTAAAATTTAATTAATCTTAATTATTTTAACCTTTTTAAAAAGAAATTGCAACTACCTAATTTAAATGTTAAAATTTTTAAATCAAAACCTGAGGAGGCATTAAATGGCAGTAGTTTATTTTGAAAACAGATTTGTAAATGAGGAAGATGCAAAAATAAGTATCAAAACAAACTCTTTTCACTATGGGACTGCGGTATTTGAAGGAATAAGAGCTTACTATAATAAAGATAACGATACAATGTACGGTTTATTTTTTAAAGAACATTATCAAAGACTTTTTAAAAATATGAGAATTTTGAATATGGAAATAGAAGAAAGTGTCGATGATTTGGTAGAAATAACAAAAGAACTTGTAAAAAGAAACAATCATAAAGAGGATGTTTATATAAGACCTATTGTTTATTACTCAGACCTTGCGATAGGTCCTAAGTTGATTGGTTATACAGCAAAGATAGCCATATATACACTCCCCCTTGGAGACTATATAGATACGGACAAAGGAATAAAAGCTAAGGTTTCTTCGTGGGTCAGATTAAATGATAACATGATACCACCAAGGTTAAAAGTAACAGGTGCTTATGTAAACAGTGCTTTAGCAAAGACGGAAGCTTTACTATCCGGAGCGGAAGAGGCTATCGTCCTAAACAAAGATGGTTTTGTATCTGAAGGTAGTGCAGAAAACATATTTATCGTAAGAGATGGAAAGCTTATAACTCCACCTGTTAGTGATGATATTTTAGAGGGTATTACAAGAAAAGCTGTTATGGATATTGCTATTGACCTTGGAATACCAGTAATAGAAAGAACCATAGCAAGAACGGAACTTTATGTAGCAGATGAGGTATTTTTCTGTGGAACAGGAGCTCAGATATCTCCAGTTATAGAGATTGACAGTAGGAAGATAGGAAATGGAACCGTCGGAGAAATAACTAAAAAGATAAAAGATATTTATTTTGATGCTGTAAGAGGCAAATTAGAAAAGTACAGAAACTGGGTAGTAGAAATAAAGTGAAAGATGTTTTAGAGTTACTTGGTAATCAGATAAAATTAAACCGATTAAAAGAAAATGTGTATTACACGGACATTGGTTATGGAGAGAAGTTTTTAACTCTCTCCCTTCCTATTTACAATCTTAACAGCTTAGTCAACTACTCGTCTTTACAAATTATGAAAGAACTAATAAGAAGGTTTATCGACATTAATTCTCCAAAAGGATTTAGAACAAGATTTTTTGTTTATCATTTAGAAAATGAAAAAGAATTTTTGGAAGTTTACAACAACTTAAATAAAGATAACATTTTGTACAATATAGATTTAAAATACGCCGGATGTGGTTATAATTTTATCTCTTTTTATAAATTTCTTGAAGAAGATATAAAAAAATTTTTAAAAGTCGTTGATACTACCGGTTTGGATATAACTGTTAAAAATATAAAGAAAACTTACAATCCAGATATAAAAACATTGATATTTTTAATAGATGAAGATGATTTATTCATTGAAAAACTTGATAAATCTTATTTTTCTCCAAATTTTATCAACAAAACACTGAATTTGATTGTAAATTTTATAAGTAGAGTGTTGTAATGTTAAACAAAATAAACATTTTAATCAAAATACTTATTTCAATTACTCTCTTTGTTTATATTTATCTGTTTGATTATGATTATAAAGTTCCGTTAATGTCTTTGATTGTCGCTTATTTAATTGGTTCTATTATCCTAAATCCACTTTTACAAAATAATCTTTGGAAGTTTTTAGTTTATATTTTAGACATTATTATGTTGACATATTTTTCTTATACAACTGGAAATATATATTTTTCTATTTTTTATTACTTACTTTTAATTCCAGAAAGAAATTTAAAACAAACCACCATACTTATCTTACTTTCGTTACCGATGGTAATATATAACTTTTATCAAACAAACTTTTACGATTTTGTTTACATCTCTCTCATTGTAGGAATAAACTTATTCCTAATAAAGAATATTTATTTTAGCAAAAAAATAGAAGATGAAATATTAAAAAATGTTTCAATTACCCAAGAGTGTCTAACAAATTATTTAAAATGTAAATCAAAATCCCAGCTTTATAGGAAATTTTACGAAGTTAGTATCATTTTAAATTTGTTTAAAAGAAACAAAATATCTGCAGAAACTTTTGGTAAATTACTCTATGAAAACCTAAACGCAGATGCTATTGTCGTTTACAATAATGATGAAAGTGAGTGCTATAAGTTTGGGTGTGATTTAGATTGTGATAAATTCTTCAGTTTAATTAAGGAAGAAAAGTTGTATGTAAATGAGCATCCGAATATAGAACTTGGATATAGGTACATAATAAGTAAAAAGATTAACAATAATCATTTAGTTTTATTGTATAAAAATTATATCCTTGATGAAGAAGACATTGTAAATCTTATAAAGCAATAAGTTTATCTTTTAAAAATTCTACTATAAGTTTGACTTTTCTATCTTTTTCCATAAGTTCTTGAATTTTATTACAGGCACTGATAACTGTTGAATGATTTTTTTTCTTAAATTTAATTGTTATAGAAGATAAAGATTCTTCTGTGAGAAGCTTGGATAAATACATTGCAATTTGTCTTGCAAGTATAATATTTTTACTTTTTTTCTCACCAATTAAATCTTTTTTATCAATTTTAAAGTAGTTACAAACTTCATCGATTATGGTTTCTACAGATAAAGTTTTTATCTCTTGATTTTCTACTACATCTTTTAGTACTTTTTTTGCCATATCTATGTTTATATCTTTTCCAATTATTTCACTGTATGCTTTTAATCTTTTTATTGCACCTTCTAACTCTCTTACACTTGAATTTACTATCTTGGATAAAAAGAGTGCTACTTCTCTTGGAATTTCTATGTTGTATTCTTTGGCTTTTTTCATGACAATATTGAATTTTGTTTCAGTATCAGGTTTAGATATTTCTACTATCAAACCGCTGTTAAACCTGCTTATCAATCTTCTTTCTAAGCCTTTTAAACTACTTGGTGGTTTATCTGATGATAGAATAATCTGTTTTCCAGTAGTATAAAGTATGTTAAAGATATGGTAAAACTCTATCTGGGTTCTTTCTTTACCGATTAGAAATTGAATATCATCAACCAAGAGTAAATCCACATTTTTATACCTTTTTCTAAACTCTAAAATCATTCCTTTTTGGATATAGGAAAACATTTCTGATGCAAAAGTATCTGCTGTTGTGTATATTATGTTTGCGTTCTGATTTTTCTTTAAAAGTTGATAAGCAGTAGCATGAAGCATATGTGTCTTACCAAGACCAACGTCTCCATAGATGAAAAGAGGATTAAAGATTTTTCCCGGATTTTCGGCTACAGCTATACATGATTGGTATGCAACTTTGTTATGATTTCCTATAACTAAATTCTCAAAGGTAAATTTAGGGTTTAGTGTTAGATATCCATAAAAGGTTTTGTCTTCTTCTTGTTTGATAGATTCTTGCTTTTTTTGTTCTTTTAGTTCTTTTAGAGATATAACTTCTATATGGACTTCTTTTCCTAATACATTCTTTGTTGATATGGCAATATCATCTAAAAGCTCTGCTAAAATCCAAGTTTTATAAACATTATCCGGAGTGTAAATGTACAAACTATCGTTTTTATATTCTATATAATCTAATTTTGAGAGTAGAGAGTAGGTGTTTTCATCTATCTTTCCTTTCAAATCTGCAAGTACGTTACTCCATACTTTACTTTGGAAAAATTCCCTACTTTCCATACTCAGCCTTCTAATTTTATTTTGGGGTTATCATTATAATGAAAAATGTTAAGAAATTGTAACAAAAAATTTTTGACTTAAAAAATTTTTGTGGTAAAATATAAAAGTGATTATAAAAAGATGTTTTTATAAATAACTTAAGTTTAATACTTCGTATCTAAGTAATTTTTTAGCTCTTCTCTCTTCTCTGTAATAACAAACACTTCTTGAACGGTGGAACCTTTTTTCATAAGTAGTTTTGCGCCGGTTTCTGTGTCATACTGATAGGTGATAACCTTTTTTCCGGATTGAGCTTTTGGGCTTGTATATATTCTTCCGGGTATAGCGGATTTTATAAGACCCTCCTCAACGAGGGTCTGTAAATCTTTCTCAAAATCTTCTATTATAGAATGTTCTCTCTTTATCCCTTTTTTTCTATACTTCATCTTTCAAAAAGGTTTTTCCGGAACGTTTTCCCAATCTTTTAAAAATCTTTCTAAACCTATATCTGTAAGAGGATGTTTTGAAAGCTGAGCTATTACGCTATAAGGTATTGTTGCTATATCTGCTCCTATTAATGCGGATTCTAAAACATGGACAGGATTTCTAACTGATGCAACTATGATTTCTGATTTGAAGCAGTAGTTATCTTTAATCGTTTTTATCTGTCGGATTAAATCCATTCCTGTGTGGCTAATATCGTCTAATCGACCTACAAATGGAGATATGTAAGAAGCTCCAAGTTTCATAGCTAAAAGTGCTTGAGCAGGAGAGAAAACTAATGTAACGTTTGTTTTTATTCCCTTTTCTTCAAAGTATTTTACTGCTTTTAATCCCTCTACCGTCATAGGTATTTTTATAACTACATTTTTTCCAAGTTTTGCCAACATCTCACCTTCTTTTACCATCCCTTCAAAATTAGTGCTGGCAACTTCAAGACTAACTGGTTTATCCGGAACCTCCTCTAAAATTTCTTTAACAACATCCATAAAAGGTTTTTTTACTTTTGATATTAGAGTTGGATTGGTTGTAACTCCATCTAAAAATCCAAGGTTGTTTGCTTTTCTTATCTCTTCAACGTCTGCTGTGTCGATAAAAAACTTCATCTAACACCTCCTAAATTTTTATAGGTATCGTAAAATCTTGTGTTTAGCCATTTTATATCAAACCATTCTACTGGGTTTACTTCTATACCATTCACCAGCACGCCGTAATGTAGATGGTCTCCAACTGCTAATCCGGTTGTTCCGGTTTTTCCTATCATCTGTCCTTTATTTACTTTCTCTCCTTCTTTTATATTTATTTGACTTAAATGTGAGTAAAGAGTGTATACACATAAACCATGGTCTATGATTACACTATTTCCGTATATTCCTAAAAATCCGGCAAAAACTACTTCTCCGTTGTTTGATGCTTTCACTTCAGCATTTTTTATAGAAGCAAAGTCAAACCCTTTATGGTAAGCATCGGCACCTTCTATTATCTGTCCCTTGTACCTGTATTTTCTGTAATCTGCAAATCCACCGAGTTTTGCTGAGTTTTCTAAATAAGTAAATTCTCCTTGGAACATTGGTTTTAAATTTTTACATTCCGCTGTTTTTCTGTGTATAAAATCTTCATTTCTTTTACGGATTTCTACATTTACATATCTGAATAACTCAACTGGGTCTTTGATATCTTTATCTGATAAAGGTCTTATTTTTGTTTCTATAAAATTATCATCTATGTCTAATATAGATTTTCCGTATTGAACCCATTTTACATTTAGATTTAGAGATTGAGAAGATTTATTTCCTGCGTAATCTGTAACTGTTATGAAAACCGGTTTCATACTCTCAAAGTAGTAAGGAATGCTAAAAGGACATATGTACTTTTGGTTTATGTTTAAACATTTAAAGGGTATTTCTCCTACAAAAACTTTTGCGTCTTGTAGTTTTTCATTGGTATCAAAAAAAGCAAATCCGGTTCCACCATTTATCATATTTTGGCTGTAATTTATAAGTGCTATTGTAGGTGGTGTGTAATCAAAAATGACTTCTTGGTTTAATATGGATTTGTTTTTTAGTAAAGAGTCGTCTGTGACTTGTATAATTATTTGTCCTTTACCTTCTACTATTCCATACTGTTTAGGCTGTAATTTTAGGATTATTTTTTCTTCATTTTTTCCTTCCAAGTTGGCTTGGTAAACTTTAAATTCCGAATTTCCCTGTTTTAGATAAACTTTTACTTCTTTTAAGCCGGGTTTATCATCTTTTAATATTAAGATGATATCTGACGATGTTCCTATGTATCCTTGATTTTTAAACTCTATAACCGGTTTAGAAAAATTTATAAATCCTTTGAAAAATGCTAAAAATACTATGAAAATGATACCGATAAGAATAAATATCCACTTTTTCATCTATACTCCTTCGGATATTCTTTTTTCTATAAAAGATTTTCTTGCAATGTACTTGTTATAAGCATCTACATAAGCTTTTAGGCTTGCTTCTATTATATCCGTTGATGTTCCTTTTCCGGATGCTACGTAGTCTGTATCATCAAATCTGACTAACACTCTTACTTCTCCCATCGCGTCTTTTCCGGAAGATAAAGACCTTATTGTGTAGTCAAGTAGTTTTCCTTTTATTCCCAACGCTTTTTCTACCGCGTTTATCACACTATCTATAGGACCATCTCCACATGCTGTAGATACTATTTCTTCAGAGTCTTTTTCTATCTTTACCGTTGCAGATGGTATTACATTGTCTCCACTCAATACATGGAAGTACTTTACTTTTATCTCGTTTTCAAAGAAAGAAAACTCTTCTAATACTAATGCCTCTATGTCTTCATCAAAAACTTCTTTTTTCTTATCCGCAAGTTTTTTGAATTTTGTAAACAATGAATCGATTTCATCATCTGATAGATTTGTATATCCAAGCTCTTGTAATCTTGTCTTAAACGCATGTCTTCCGGAATGTTTTCCTAAAACTATTTTGGATTTTGGTACTCCAACATCTTCCGCTCTCATTATTTCGTAAGTTTCTCTATGGGCTAATATTCCATGTTGATGTATACCTGCTTCATGGGCAAAGGCGTTATCTCCAACGATAGCTTTGTTAGGTTGGACAAAACTTCCTGTGATTCTACAGAGTAATCTACTTGTTTTGTATATTTCTTTTGTGTTTATAGTTGTGTATAATCCTTTAAAGTAGTCGTGTCTAACTTTTATTGCCATCACCACTTCTTCTACTGCTGCGTTTCCTGCTCTTTCTCCAATTCCATTGACAGTTGCATGGACTTGTCTTGCTCCATTTTTAATTGCTGCCAAAGAGTTAGCAACAGCAAGACCAAGGTCGTTATGACAGTGAACACTTATAACAGCTTTATCTATGTTTGGAACGTTATTTTTTATGTCCGCTATAAGTTGACCGAACTCTTCCGGAATAGCGTAGCCTACAGTATCCGGAACGTTTATAGTTTTAGCTCCGGCTTTGATAACAGCTTCAAAAACTCTGTATAAAAACTCTCTTTCTGACCTAAACGCATCTTCAGCTGAAAATTCTACATCATCTGTGTATTTAAGAGCGTATTTTACAGCTTCAACTGCTCTTTCAACAACTTGGTCTGGCGTCATTTTTAATTTGTACTGCATATGGATAGGTGATGTTGCGATAAATGTATGTATTCTTCTGTTTTCCGTAGCCAAGAGAGCCTCTCCGGCCTTGTCTATATCAGATTGTAAAGCTCTGGCTAAAGAGCATACTTTAGCGTTTTTAACCTCTTGGGCAACTCTTCTTACAGCTTCAAAATCTCCTTCTGAAGCAGCAGCAAATCCGGCTTCTATAACATCAACACCAAGTTTTTCAAGCTGTAAAGCCATCTTTACTTTTTCCTCAACTGTCATAGAAAATCCGGGAGCTTGCTCACCATCTCTTAAAGTTGTATCAAATATAATCACTTTTTCCATAGTATCCTCCTAACTTTTAAAAACAGTTATCATTAAGAGAAAATATAATATCATAAAACCTTGTATCAATGATTGTTTGCATTTTTTTATCTTTATGCTAAAATTTATTAATTAAAAAATAAGGAGATAAAAATGGCAGAAGTTATACAAAACTTTGAATTGTTGAATGCAGAAGATAAAAAAGTTTCTTTAAATCAACTTTTAGGTCAAGGAAAACCAATATTTATATACATTTATCCAACGGATGAAAAATTCAGATGTAATAGGTCTGAATGCCCTTTTAAAGAGAATTTAGAAAAAATCGCTTCTATGGATGTTATAGTAATCGGAATAAGCGAAGACCCTGTTGAAATTCATAGAAAGTTTAAAACTGACCATAATATTACATTTGAACTTTTATCTGACCCAACTTTAAAAGTTATAAAAGGGTTAGGTGCATATGAGAAAGTAAATGTAAATGGAATTGAGAAGGAAAAAATTATCAGAACAGGAATATTAACAGATGACAAAGGTTACATTATTAAGGTATGGAAACCGGAAAGAATAGAAGAATCCGTGGATGAAGTTATAGAAGAGATTAAAAAATTTAAAAAAGTTTAAACAGGAGGCTGATATTATGGGTTCAATAGGATTACCAGAATTACTTATTATATTTGGAATATTAGTACTTTTATTTGGAGCTAAAAAACTTCCGGAAATTGGAAGAGGATTAGGAGAAGGCATAAGAAGTTTTAAAACTGCTTTTTCCGGAGAAGATAAGAAAGAAGAAGAAAAAATAGTTAAACCAAAAGAGATAGAGGCTGAAGTAGTAAAAAAAGAAAAAGTTGAAGAAAAGGTATAAGATTTGGGTAAGCTTTAGTGGGGAGGGATAGGTAAAAAAATAGTTTATAAAAAGAATGTAAAATTTTTAGAAAAAATCTGTTGGTCTTGCAACTAATCATTTATAATTTCATATTAAAAATGCAACCTTTTTATTTCAATCCCAGCTGCTACTTGAAGAGCTCCAGCTATCTGAACTTGAAGAACTCCAGCTGTCCCAACTAGAAGAACTCCAACTATCCCAGCTTGAAGAGCTCCAGCTGTCCCAATCTGATGAAGAATAAGAACTATCCAACAAGCCATTACTTGAAGTAAAATCTGAAGATAAATAATCATCGTGGTGGAAAATGTGATAAAGAGGACAAGATGGGTCGTAAAGAGACCTTGATATATCACATTCGTAGCTCTTGTGATTATCATCTATGTAAAAGTGTTCACTTGTTGTCCAATGGGATTGAAAGTCGTTATATTGAAAATCATCATTCCTTGATAAAATAAAGTTGTTGGATTGGAATTCGTTATGGTGTAAGAAGCTTTCGTTGTTTTGTGATGTAAAATCTCCGTTATATTTTAGGTTTAAGAAAATTAGTATTATAATTACTACAAAAAATATAATAACGTAAAGTAAAAATTCAAAACCCATCTTTGCCCCCTTCTTTTTTGAATATCTATATAATATAATAAACCGGATTTGAAAATTTTTCTGACAAAGTGGTGGTTAAGGTATAATATTTAAATTAAATTTTTTCAGGAGTCGTTATGCATCAAGGAATAGTTATTTTGGATTTTGGTTCTCAGTATACACAACTTATAGCCAGAAGAATAAGAGAACTACATATTTACAGTGAGATACTACCTTATAATACTTCGGTTGAGGAGATTTTAAAACATAATCCAAAGGGAATAATATTTTCCGGAGGTCCTGCATCAGTTTACGAGCCGGATGCACCTAAACCTGATGAAAGAATTTATGATTTAGGATTACCTATTTTAGGAATTTGTTATGGACTTCAACTTATAACTCATCATTTTGGTGGTGAAGTTGTTAAGGCAGATAAACACGAATACGGTAAAGCTGAAATACAGATTTTAAACCATGAAGACCTTTTTTATGATATTCCAGAGTATACTCATGTATGGATGAGCCATGCTGATAAGGTTGTGAAACTTCCGGAAGGTTTTGAGGTTTTAGCAAGGACATTTAACGCTCCTTACGCAGCTGTAAGAAACAAGGAGAAAAAAATATGGGGTGTTCAGTTTCATCCGGAAGTAAGTCATACTTTACTTGGTAAAGAAATTCTTAAAAACTTTGCGGTCCGAATATGTGGTTGTAAGCAAGACTGGACTATGGGTAGCTTCCTTATGGAAGAAATTGTTAAAATTAGAAATATTGTTGGAAATAAAAAAGCAATATGTGCCTTATCTGGAGGTGTTGACTCTTCCGTTGCTGCTGTGTTGGTTCACAACGCAATAGGAGATAACCTTACATGTATATTTGTTGATAATGGACTACTTAGAAAAGGTGAAAGAGAGCAAGTAGAGAAAACATTTAGAGATAACTTTCATATTCCGTTAATAGTGGTTGATGCAAGAGAAAGATTTTTAAACGCTTTAAAGGGTATAACAGACCCAGAGCAAAAAAGGAAAATAATAGGAAATCTCTTTATAGAAGTTTTTGAAGAAGAAGCTAAAAAGTTAAAAGATGTGGAGTTTTTGGTTCAGGGGACTTTGTATCCGGATGTTATAGAGAGCGTGTCTGTAAAAGGACCTTCCGCTGTGATAAAAACTCATCATAACGTTGGTGGTCTTCCAGAAAGAATGAATCTAAAACTTATAGAACCACTAAGAGAACTTTTTAAAGATGAAGTTAGAGAACTTGGAAAAGAGCTTGGTCTTCCGGATGAAATCATATACAGACAACCATTCCCCGGTCCAGGACTTGCTATCAGGGTTATTGGAGAAGTTAACCAAGAAAGTTTGGATATTTTGAGAGAAGCAGATGCTATAGTTTTAGAGGAGATAAAAAAAGCCGGATTGTACAGAGATTTATGGCAGTCTTTCGCTGTTTTACTTCCAATACAAACAGTTGGAGTGATGGGCGATTATAGAACTTACGAAAAAGTTGTTGCTATAAGAGCTGTTGAAAGTAGTGATGGAATGACGGCAGACTGGGCAAGACTTCCTTATGACTTACTGGATACAATGATGAGAAGAATTATAAACGAAGTCAAAGGTGTAAACAGAGTTGTTTACGATATCTCATCAAAACCTCCTGCCACGATAGAGTGGGAATAAGTTGAAGATAGGAGTTGTTTTATCTGGTGGAGCTGCAAGAGGGCTGGCTCACGTAGGAGTCCTCAAAGCTCTTGAAGAAAAAGGTATAAAACCAGATATAGTATCCGGAGTCAGTGCAGGGTCGATTGTAGGAGTTTTTTACTGTAGTGGTTACTCTCCAAAAGAGATGGAAAATATAGCATTAAAAACAAACTTTACTTCTATGATAAAACCATCTTTATCAAAAAAAGCATTTTTCAGTCTTGACAGTCTTGAAGATTTTTTAAAAAAACACATTCATCAAAGAAAATTAGAAGATTTAAAAATACCTCTTTACATAACCACAACAAACTTAAACAGAGCTCAAACAGAATACTTTAACAAAGGAGATTTGATAAAGATAGTAAAAGCTTCCTGCTCTCTTCCAATAATGTTTAACCCTGTTAAGATTGATGAACATTATCATGTAGATGGGGGAGTTATGAACAACCTTCCAGTTGACCCTCTTTTAGACAAAGTAGATTTTGTAATAGGTAGTGAAGTGAACCCGTTTTTAGAAGAGGAGAGAGATTTTAACAATGTGGTTTCAATTGGTATTAGAAGTTTTTATTTAGCAATTAGGTCAAACATAGAAGCAAGAAAAAAGTACTGTAATGTTTTTATTCAACCTCCGGATTTGGTTAAAATCCCACTGTTTGCAACATGGAAAGTAAAAGAGACGATAGAGATAGGTTATAATTACACAAAAAACCTTATCAAAGATTTAAATCTTTGACTGTTCCTTCTTTTATAAGTTTACCATTTTCAAAAAATAGAATTTTATCACATCTTTCCAAAGTTTTTAATCTATGGGCTACTATTAAAAGGGTTTTGTCTGAAAAATGTGAATAAATCTCTTCCATCACATACTTTTCCGTTTCTACATCTAAAGCTGATGTTCCCTCATCTATAATAACAATTTCTGGATTCTTTAAAAATATCCTTGCTATTGCTATTCTCTGTCTTTCTCCTCCTGATAGGCTACTTCCTCTCTCTCCAACCATCATCTTTATTCCATCCTTATGTTTAAATACAAAGTCCGCTTTCGCTTTTTTTAACGCTTGTACTATCTCTTCTTCAGTTGCATCTGGTTTTACTATTTTCAAGTTGTTTTCTACTGTGTCGTTGAATATAAAAACATCTTGGGATATTACCGCTACTTTATTCCTTATACTGGCTAAGTTGTACTGCCGTAGTTCTATTTCATCTAAGTATATTTCACCTTTGTAATCTCTGTATATTCCGTATAAAAGTTTTACAAAACTACTTTTCCCTGAACCTGTGTGTCCTACTATACCTACTTTTAAACCTCTTTTTATCTCAACGTTTACATCTTTTAAAAGATAATGGTTTTCTATTTTTAAACTTACGTTTTGGTATTTTATACTGTTTTTTAAGGTTTGAAATTCTAAACCTTCTTCTTTTTCCTGAGGAAGGTTTAGAATGTACTGTATTCTTTCTATTATAGGGGTTACTACTTTGACTTGTAATAGTCCTCTTTGAAGTATTTGGATAGAGTTTACAAGAATCAAAAGGGCAGATAGAAAGGAGAATAAAGAACCTGTTGTTATCTCTCCTTCAATAATTCTTATTCCACCGTAAAGTATTATTCCGGTTGCAGCAAAGTAGGAAGCAATTTCAATGGACGATAAAAAGAACACATCGTAAAGAGCGTTTTTTCTTTGATTTTTAAAAAATGTTTCATTTATCTTCCTGAATACAGATAAGATAAAATCTTTTCTAAACAGTTTTACCGTTTCTAATCCGGATATAACCTGATTTAAAAACTGGGTGTACTCAGCAGCTGACTCTTGAACTTTCTTTGAGTATTTTTTTCTTTTTTCTCCAAAGTAGTTGAAAGATACTACAAACAAAGGAGTTGCAAACAAGAAAATTAAAAATAGTTTCCAATCCATATATATAAGAACAAAAATCATCGCTACTACTGTAAAACTTTGTGTGAAAAAGTCTATTCCAAGAAAAATCATCGAGTTTCTAAAGGCTTCTATGTCGTTTGTTGCTCTGCTTATGATATCTCCGTGTTTCTTTCCAAAAAAAGCTGAAAAGTCTGCATTTATGATTTTGTGAAAAATCTCTTCTCGTAAATTTTTTACCACTTTTGCTAAAGATAAAGGAAAAAGGTACTCTTTTAGAATAAATCCAAACTGTTTTAAAAGTGCAAGTCCTAAAATAAGAAAAACTATCAGTTTCAGTTTTTCTAAATCTTTCTCTATGAACACTTTATCTATCACATCTTTTATAATGAAAGTTAGTCCAGATAAACTGGCTGCCTCTATGATACTTCCAAGTAATGAAATCAACAGTAAAACTCTGTATGGTCTAAATTTTTGATATATAAACTTTAAAGCTACAATAAGTGTCTCCCTACGTTTTTATTTTTTCAAAAATTTCTCCAGCATGAAAAGAACTTCTTACAAGTACACCTGAAAAAACTTCTTTAAATCCAATTTCGTATCCGATTTTTTCAAACTCTTTAAACTCTTCTTCCGTATAGTATTTTTCTACGGGAAGATGGTTTTTAGATGGTTGTAAATACTGACCTATCGTAATCACTTCACAGTTGTTTTCTTTTAAATCTTTGAGTAAATTGATGATTTGGTCTTTTGTTTCTCCCAATCCTAACATGAATCCTGATTTTGTAATTATACCATCATCAATCTCTTTTACGGTTTTTAAAATTTTTAAACTTCTTTCGTAGTTTCCTTGGGGTCTTACCTTTTTGTAAAGTTCCTTTACGGTTTCTATGTTGTGGTTTATTACATCTGGTTTTGAGTTTACAACTACTTTTAAAGAATCTATATCACCTTTAAAATCCGGAATAAGAACTTCTATGGTTGTATCCGGATTTAAAAGTCTTACTCTTTCAACTACTTTTGCAAAAAACGATGCTCCACCATCAGGTAGGTCATCTCTGTCAACGGAAGTTATAACCACATGTTTCAAACCAAGTTTTTTAACGGCTAAAGCTACATTTTCTGGTTCGTAGGGGTCCAAAGAATGGGGTTTCCCGTGACTTACATTACAGTAAGGACAGTTTCGTGTACAGATATCTCCCATTATCATAAATGTGGCTGTTTTTCTTGAAAAACAGTCTCCTATGTTAGGACAGTTGGCTTCTTCGCAGACCGTATGTAGGTTAAAACTGCGAAGAAGCTTTTTTATCTGTAAAACTTCAGGAAGTAATGGAGATTTTACTTTTGGTTTCATCATTCACCGTATCCGTAATCTTTCCACCAGTTTGGATACAACGGGTAAGATGAGCAAAGGGATAAAACGTCTTCTTTTACTTCTTGAATAACTTTTTCGTTGTCTAAATTTTTAAGGACTTTTACTATATTTTTAGCTATCCTTCTCATATCGTTTTCTTTCATTCCTCTTGTTGTTAAAGCTGCGGTACCAAGTCTTATTCCAGAGGTGATGGTTGGTTTTTCTGGGTCGTACGGTATAGCGTTTTTGTTTACTGTAATATTTGCTTTTCCTAAAGCTTCTTCCGCTTGATTTCCTTTTACATTTAAAGGTCTAAGGTCAACAAGCATCAAGTGGGAGTCTGTTCCGCCGGATACTATCCTTAAACCTTGGGCTATTAACTCTTCAGCTAAAACCTGAGCGTTTTTCACTACCTGCTGAGCGTACTTTTTAAAATCTTCCGTTAGAGCTTCTCCAAATGCTACAGCTTTTGCTGCTATAACGTGCATCAACGGTCCACCTTGAAGTCTTGGAAAAACCCATTTATCAATGTCTTTTGCGTATTCCTCCTTACATAGAATAAATCCACCTCTTGGACCTCTAAGAGTTTTGTGGGTTGTTGATGTTACAAACTGGGCGTATGGAACTGGATTTGGGTAAACTCCACCAGCTATCAATCCAGAGTAATGAGCCATATCTACCATAAGTAGTGCTCCTACTTCATCGGCTATTTCTCTGAATTTTGCAAAATCTATCACTCTTGAGTAGGCTGATGCACCGGCTACTATCATTTTTGGTTTATACTCTTTTGCAAGTCTGTAAACTTCATCGTAGTCTATAAGCTCTGTTTTTGGGTCTAATCCATATTGGACGGAGTTAAAAACT
>NZ_DAIDMN010000009.1 GCF_027448985.1 Sulfurihydrogenibium sp. | reverse complement strand
ACTTCTTCATTTTAGCTTTAAGTTTTGCTACTTGTCTTGGTTTGTTTTAAAATTATTTAAAGTGGAAATTAGAGTTAAGGTTATAATATTATTATATTAAACTCTTTTAACTTTATAGGGAGAAATAAATAATGGTCAAGAAATTTAAGTTATTATTAACTTTAATACTATTAGTATTAATATCAAAATCTTTTGCTCAAATTCAAGTAGAAGCCGGTGATTTAGCTTACTTTTATGTCAACTACAATCAAATAATAAAAGCCGGGGATAGTCAAACGATAAAAATTGTTGCAAAAGATGCTTTTGATAACGATATAAGTAATTTTAATTCTACAGTCGAAATAAAATACAATGACAAAACAGAAAAAGTACCTTTGACAAATGGAGTAGGAACGTTTAAGTTTTCTACAACAAAAATAGGTGATTATGTTTTTCAAATATCTTATAATGGTAAAAATTACCTTATAAAAGATGCTTATACAAATGGTCTTTTGAAAAGTTTTAAAATTTCCGTAAAGAACGGTAAAGCAGAAATAGTTGATATAATAACTTCTCCGGAGTTTATCCCCGGCTACACTAAAAGGATAAAAATATTAGCAAAGGACAGATATTCTAATTTAGTTTTGGATACATCAGGTTTAGAACAGGTACTAGAAATAGAAACTAATGGAACTTTTAAAACAACTATTGATATAAAAGATTTTAAAAATGCATCAAAGGAAATAGAGTTTACACCTCTTGAACTTCACGACATAATAGTAAAAGTAAAAAGCGAAGGTAAAGTTTTAGGTGAAACTAAATTAAAATACAAAAAACAAGAAATAGGAGAGGTGAAAATATCCTATCCAGAAAAGATAAAAGCTGGACAAGAGTTTGAAATAAACTTAGCAGTCTACGATACAGACGGTCTTCTTATAAAAGTTTATGATAAAATAGGTAAACCTATTAAATTGACCCATAACGGAAAGGGTATCTTGTATCCGGATACAATTCAACCTTCCGACTTTGTAAATGGAGAAGCAAAAGTAAAACTAGTTTATACTAAAACTGAAGAGATAAAAATAATACCTATGATAGAAGAAAAAGTTTTATCATCTAAAACAACTCAGGAAAAGAAAACAGAAAAATTAGAAAAAGATATAAACAAAGCTTTAGAAGAAAATACTCAAAAATCTCAAAAGATTCAAAATGAAAGCAAAGAACCTATAAAAATTTTAAATCTAATAGTTCCATCCTCATTTGGTAAGGTTTCAGAAGTTATCCAAAAGTCTAAAAACCAATATCTTATAATGTTAGAAAATCCTAATAAAGACTTAGAGTTTCTTCCAGTAAATAGAGATATATCTGTGAAGAATAAAATTATAGGAAATTTAAAATTAGTCCAGGAAAAAGAAGGAACATTGAGCTTATATCTATCCTTAGAGGGAGGCTATTATACACATACAAAAATAGATAAAGAAAATAATTTAATTAAAGTAGAAATTTACCAATAAATGAGTTTATTACTTGAATACTTTATGATTTTTTTAGGCGGTTTTTTAGGTTCTTATCACTGTATAGGGATGTGTGGTGCTATCCCTTCTTTGATAATTTATAAAAATTTTTGGATAGGGAATATTCTTTACAACCTTGGAAGGGTTTTTACTTATATCTTTTTAGGATTTTTAGCCGGATTACTAGGAATGTACTTTCATAAGCTTGAGTTTCAAACATTTCAAAAAATTTTATCTATCTTTCTTGGAATTGGTATGATTTTATTGGGATTTCAGGTGTTGGGTAGTATAAAAGAAAAAGGTGTTCCTTTTTTGGATGTAATATTTTTTACCATATCAGACATGCTAAACGCATTTAGAAAATCTCCATTTTTTTTAGGTATGTTCAATGGATTTTTACCTTGCCCGTTAGTTTATGCATTTTTAATGAAAGCAGTTTTAGACAAAGACCCATTAAAAGGTATGTTAACAATGTTTTTTTTCGGACTTGGAACAATTCCAGCTATGCTTTTTTCTTCAAAACTTTTAACTTTAATATCTCCTCTTACAAGAAAAAATTTATCAAAACTTTCCGGAATTATTGTTATACTATTTGGCATATGGACAATTTTAAGAGCCTTTGGAATAGGTCATCATCATTAAGGAGTTTGCTATGGTAATTCAATCTTTTGGTGGTATTGAAGGAGTAACAGGTTCTTGTCATTTGGTAAAAGTTGACCATATGAACATACTAATAGATTGTGGAATGTTTCAAGGACTAGATGAAGATAAAAATTACGAACCTTTCGGTTTTAATCCAAAGGACATTGATTATGTGATACTCACTCACGCTCATATAGACCACTGTGGAAGAATACCATTGCTAGTAAAACAAGGTTTTAAAGGAAAGATAGTATCGACTAGAGCAACTTATGCGGTAGCGAGAATAATGCTCTTAGATGCTGCAAAAGTTATGTTAGAAGAGTATAAAGTTAACTACAAGAAGGCATTAAGAAAAGGAAAACCAGAGGAAGCAAAACCTCCTCTTTACGATGAAGATGACGTATTTTACGCAATGGAATTTTTCAAAATATTTTTAGAATACGATGAAAATTACAAATTATCTAAAAATGTTGAAATTAAATTTAAAAATGCAGGTCATATACTTGGAAGTGCATATGTTGAGTTAACAGCAAAAGAGAATGGAGTTAGAAAAAAGGTAATTTTTTCTGGAGATTTAGGAACAGATGATAAACTTGTAATAAAACCTATAGAGTACCCTAAAACAGCAGAGGTTCTTTTTATAGAATCCACCTACGGCAATAGAAATCATAGACCACTTAAAGACACAATTTTAGAATTTAAAAATGCCATAAAAGAAAGTTTTAAAGATGGTGGTAATATAGTTATTCCAACTTTTGCATTAGAAAGAGCCCAGGAAATACTATTTATCCTAAGAAAAATGTATGACAACGGAGAACTTCCTCCTTGTAAAATATTTTTAGATAGTCCTTTAGCTATATCTGCAACGAAACTGTTTTTACAGTTTCCAAATCAGTTAAATGGCGAGGTTTTAGACTATATCAAAAAAGGTAAAAATCCTTTTGTCTTTCCTTGGGTTTACTTTACGGAGTCTGTAGAAGCTTCTAAGAAAATAAACGATATTGAATCCGGAGCAATTATATTAGCCGGAAGTGGTATGTGTAACGGAGGAAGGATAAAACATCATCTAAAACATAACCTATGGAGAGAAAATTCATCAATAATATTTGTTGGATATCAAGCAAAGGGAACCTTAGGAAGACAGATAATAGATGGTGCAAAAGTTGTAAAAATATATGGAGAAGAGATAGCTGTAAAAGCAAGAATTTATACTATAAATGGCTTTTCAGCCCATGCAGACCAAAGTATACTGCTGAAATTTATAAAGTCGGTAAAAAATCTACAGTCTGTTTTTTTGATACATGGGGAACCGGAAGTTATGAAAGTTTTTAAAGAAAAAGTAGAAGAAGAAACTAACTTAAAACCTCATGTTGTAAAATTTAAGGAATACATCTATATTAATTAATCAAAATTGGTTAGGAGGTATTTAATGTTTGATTTAGAAAAATTTTTAGAAGAAGACAAACTTGTGATAGGTGGAAAGGAATTCAAATCAAGACTTATAGTAGGTTCTGGAAAGTACAAAGATTTCAAAGAAACAAAAGAAGCTACGGAAGCATCCGGTGCTGAAATGATAACCGTAGCTGTCAGAAGAGTAAACATAACAGACCCTACAAAAGAAAATCTCTTGGATTACATAGACACAAAAAAGATAATGATACTTCCAAATACAGCCGGATGTTATACAGCCGAGGAAGCTGTTTTAACAGCAAGACTTGCAAGAGAAGCCTTAGGACATGGATTTGTAAAACTTGAAGTTATAGGAGACCAAAAAACTTTATATCCGGATATGATAGAAACACTAAAAGCAGCAGAAATACTTGTTAAAGAAGGATTCACTGTTTTACCTTACATTACAGATGACCCTATAATGGCAAAAAGATTTGAAGATATAGGCTGTGCTGCGGTTATGCCTTTGGCAGCTCCTATTGGCTCAGGTCTTGGACTTCAAAACCCTTACAACATTCTCTTTATAAAAGAAGCTGTTAAAATACCTGTTATAGTCGATGCAGGAATAGGAACAGCTTCCGATGCTGCCATAGTTATGGAACTTGGAGTAGATGGAGTACTCATGAACACAGCCATAGCAGGAGCAAAAGACCCAATAAAAATGGCTGTTGCAATGAAACACGCTGTAATAGCTGGAAGACTTGCATACTTGGCTGGAAGAATACCTAAAAAGATGTATGCATCTGCATCTTCACCTATAGAAGGGATAATAGGAAGATAATATGGCTGAATTTAGATACAACTTCCTAAAAAATACTTGGTCAATCATTGCAACAGAAAGGTCAAAAAGACCAAACGATTTTACTCTGTCCATATACGAAGAAGAAAAAGCCGATTTATCAAAATGTCCATTTGAATACGGAAATGAAGATAAAACACCACCAGAAATTTTCGCTATAAGACCAGATAACTCTCCTCCTAACACTCAAGGTTGGCTTGTTAGAGTCATACCAAACAAATATCCAGCTTTAAGAATAGAAAATCAACCGATAAACGAAGGATATTACATATTTGATAAAATAGGTGGTTTTGGAGCCCATGAAGTAATTATAGAAACACCTGACCACTTTAAACATATTCAAGATTTTGACGAACATGAAATTGTAAATATTTTTATAGCATTTAGAGAAAGAATAAAATCGTTATATAAAGATTTAAGAATAAAGTACGTTCACATTTTTAAAAATCATGGAAGAGAAGCAGGTAAAAGCTTGGTTCACTCTCACAGTCAACTGATTGCACTACCAATGATACCAAAACAACAACTAACGATGATAAAACAGTCCAAAAAATACTTTCAAGAAAAAGGAAGATGCTACCTGTGTGATGAGATAAAAACGGAAATCAAATTAGCAGAAAGAGTTATTTATGAAAACGAAAGTTTTGTATCTTACTGTCCTTACGCAAGCTTATACCCTTTTGAAGTTAAAATAACTCCTAAATACCACTCTTCCGATTTTTCTTCAACCTCCGATGAAAAATTAAAAAGTTTAGCGGATGTTTTAAAGTTTACAGTTAGGAAACTACATAAAACATTAATTAATCCACCTTTTAACCTCGTAATTCATACATCACCTCCTTACAGAGAAGATGCAATAGATAAAAGTATCTACGAAAATATAGAAAAACACTTTCACTGGCATATAGAGATTCTTCCAAGAATAACAACACTTGCCGGATTTGAATTAGGAACTGATTATTATATAAACCCAACACTTCCGGAGGAAGCAGCAAGGTTTTTAAGAGAGGTGGTATGAAATGAAAGTCGTTTTTGTAGCCAGTGAGATGTACCCATTTGCAAAAACTGGAGGACTTGCAGATATAGCAGGAGCACTACCTGTCAAACTGTCAAAATTTGGTATAAGAACATTCGCTTTTATGCCTTTATATAAAACTGTTGATACAGAAAAATTTGATATTAAACCAATAAATATAAATGTAGACATTTACTTAAACGGTAAAAATTACACTTTCGAAGTGTACAAAAAAATAGATGGAGCTACATTCTTCTTTCTAAAAAATGATGAACTTTTCGGTAGAGACTACCTTTATGGACCTCCGGAAGGAGATTATCCGGATAACGATATCAGATTTGGAGCTTTTTCTTACGCTGTTATGGAATTTGTAAAAAAAGAGAATCTAAATCCGGATATAATACATGTAAACGATTGGCAAGCATCGTTAATTCCTGTTTTAACTTACTATAAATACGGTTGGCACGATGTAAAAACTGTTTTAACAATTCACAATTTGGCATACCAGGGAATTTTTGATAAATTTGCTATTGAAAGATTAAACTTAGGATGGGACATATTCCATATGGAAGCTATTGAATACTACGATAAAGTAAACTTCTTAAAAGGAGGAATAGTATTCAGCACAGCTGTTACAACTGTTAGCCCAACATACGCTAAAGAAATACTAACACCTGAGTATGGTTATGGATTAGATGGAATACTAATGAAGTATGAAGATAAGTTGTACGGAATCATAAATGGAATAGATTATGACGTTTGGAATCCGGAAACAGACAAAAATATTTACAAAAATTACTGTAGCTATACAATAGAAAATAAAGTTATCAACAAAGAACTTTTTTTAAAAGAAATTGGATTAGAAAATCCAGAAAAACCTCTTTTCATATTCATAGGAAGACTTGCATACCAAAAAGGAATAGACTTAATAAAAGATTCAATAGAAGAAATTTCTAAATTACCGGTAAATTTTGCTTTACTTGGAAGTGGTGATAAACATTACAACGACTTTTTTGAAAGTATAAAAGACCGATACGAGAATATATTTATAAAAGTCGGCTATGATGAACCACTTAGTAGAAAAATGTACGCAGCTTCAGACTTTCTCCTTATGCCATCTTTGTTTGAACCATGTGGACTAAATCAGATGATAGCCATGAGATACGGCAGTTTAGTTGTGGCAAGAAAGACCGGTGGACTAAATGATACGGTGAAAGATATTTCAGAAAGTGACGGATACGGTGTGTTGTTTGAAAAAGCTGAAAAGTATGAATTTTTAAATGCAATAAACAGAGCCATAAACCTTTACAACAACAAAACTAAGTTTTTAGAACTTCAAAAAAAAGTGATGAATATAGATTTTTCAATAGAAAACACAACAGCTAAGTATATAAAACTTTATGAAAACATAAAGTACAGTAGAGAGGTTAAGTTATGAGTGAACTGATAAAACTAAGTCTTCAGGAAGATAACTTTTCAAGTCATATCATTCACACCAAAGATGAAATATTAAAAGAAGACAAAAGAGATGAGTACACAATTCCAGATAGATTTGATGTTAACAAAATTGTACTACTTGCTGTAAATCCATCAAAATTTTATATCTATTGGTTTTTAAAAGAGGAACTAAAAACACAACTAAAAGATAAAAATTTAAAAATTAAATTGTTTGTGGAAAAAAAAGAAGTTATGGAAGTTTCTGTATCAAATTGTGATGGTGAAATTTACCTTTACTATCATGCACCTTTTAAAGAAGTGTTTTGTGTTTTAGGTTATATGGAAAATAATCAGTTTATAGAAATACTAAAGTCAAATAAGTTTATTGCCCCATCTGATATAATACACTATGAACCGGAAGAAAAGTGGTACAACAAAAAAGAAAATTCTTCTTTAATAAAAGAAAGTCCATTAAAAGAAGATTCTTTACTTCAATTACACAAAGCTGAAGAGGTAAAAGAACTGATTAACTTACCAACATCGTACTAAGGAGAAATTTTTGAATTTAAAAGATTTTCTCACAGTTATGAAAGAGTTAGGTTTTGATGAAATAATCATTGATAACAACACCTTAAATCAAAAAGTAAAACTTTTGGAAGAAATAAACAAAGAAATTCAAGTTTGTACTAAATGTGATTTACATAAAAACAGAACTCAGGCAGTCTTAGGTGAAGGTAATCCTAACTCTCCTATAATGTTTATTGGAGAAGCACCAGGAGAAGAAGAAGATAAACAAGGAAGACCTTTTGTTGGTAGAGCTGGACAACTACTAACAAAAGCTATAGAATCTGCCGGATACAAAAGGAACGATGTTTACATTGCAAACATAAATAAATGTAGACCACCAAACAACAGAACACCAACCATAGAAGAACAGGAAGCATGTTTTCCGTATTTAAAAAGGCAGATAGAAATAATAAATCCATCTGTTTTATGTCTTTTAGGTGCAACTGCTTACAGAGGAATATTCAAAAAAGAGACAAAAATAACAAAAGAAAGAGGTAATGTATTAGAGTATGATGGAAAGAAGGTTTATGTAACCTATCATCCGGCTTACGTTTTAAGAAACCTAAAAGAAGAGCCTACTTTTTTTGAAGATATTAAAAAAGCCTTAGAACTTGCCTTTAAGAAATAAGTTGATTTCCTATCAATCTTTTGAAATTCTCATCTGTTATCTTTTCTAACTTGTTTTTATCAATACCTAAAAAATCTGCTACAAATTCTAAAGTGTAATAAATGTTTGTTGGTTTATTTTGAGTTCCTCTTACCTTTTGAGGAGATAAAAATGGACTGTCTGTTTCTAAAAGAAGTCTATCAAGAGGAACTTTTTTTAGGATTTCTCTTAAATTATCCGCTTTAGGATAGGTTATATTACCTGCAAAGGATATATAAAATCCGGATTCTAATGAAAATCTCATAAGTCTTTCATCACCACCGAAACAGTGCATTATTCCACCATTTTCAAAAGGTGCATATTCAGAAAGGATTCTTTCTGTTTCTCTGTCTGCACTTCTTGAATGAACTATTAGAGGTTTTTTTAACTTTTTTGCAAGTTCTATCTGTTTTCTAAAAAAATGTTCCTGTTTATCCTTTGGCGTTTTATCTCTATAAAAATCTAAACCACACTCTCCTACAGCAACTATTTTAGGATTTGATGTTATTAAATTTTCTAAATCTTCTATATCATTATCCGTAATATCTCCTACATCGTAAGGATGATATCCTACAGCAACAAGTACATTTTCGTACTTGCTGCCAATTTCTACAGCTTTTTTTATCTCTTCCTTATCACAACCTATCGTAAGTAGTAAATCTAAAGTGCTTACACTTTCCTTTAAATCAGATTCAGAAAGCATATCAAGATGACAGTGAGTATCTACCATTATCTTCCTTTCTTACGCTGGTAACGGTAATTCAGCAGGTGGCACATCAGGAGAAGCTGAATCTGTAATGGTTACCACATTTTCAAATTTTCTGCATCTGTTTAACACTGGCACTCCATACTCTTTTAATATTGCAAACATCTCTTCACAAGTAATTGTTTCTTTGTCAAGAAGTAACTCTACAACGGCAATCACAGCATCTTTATAAGATTCTATTATATTTTTTGCTTTTTGGTAGGACTCTCTCAATATTTTATTGACTTCTTCATCTATTTTTCTTGCGGTTTCTTCACTTATCTCTATTCCTTGATTACCCATAAATATGCTACCACTTCTGTTTGTAGGAACATGGATTGGTCCTATTTCATCACTCATTCCCCACGCAGCTACAATTCTGTAGGCTAACTCTGTTGCTCTCATAAGGTCGTTCTCTGCTCCGGTTGTTATACCGTCTTTTCCATAAAACACTTCTTCTGCCGCTCTTCCACCAAACAACTGTAAAATTCTTGCCATCAAATCTCTCTTAGAATAAAGATGTCTATCTTCTTCCGGAAGATTAACCGTTACACCTAAAGCCATACCTCTTGGTATGATAGATACTTTATGAAGTGGGTCTGCTTCTTCAAGCATTACACCAACCAACGCGTGTCCTACTTCGTGGTATGCTATTTTTTCTTTCTCTTTTGGTGTTATTGCCATTCCTTTTCTTTCCAATCCCATCATTATTCTATCTAACGCATCTTCAAGCTCTTGCATTCCAACTTTATCTTTCTTTCTTCTTGCTGCTAAAAGTGCAGCTTCATTAACAAGGTTTGCAAGGTCAGCTCCTGAAAATCCAGGCGTTCCTCTGGCTATAGCCATCAAATCTACATCACTATCCAGTGGTATGTTCTTTTTATTTATGTGAACTTTAAGTATTTCGTACCTTCCTTTAACATCAGGTTTTGGAACAGATATCTGTCTGTCAAACCTTCCTGGTCTAAGTAATGCTGGGTCCAATATATCGGGTCTGTTTGTTGCAGCAATAACTATTATTCCTTCATTTGTATCAAAACCATCAAGTTCAACAAGTAGCTGGTTAAGAGTTTGCTCCCTTTCGTCATGACCACCACCAAAACCTACTCCTGTTCTTGCTCTACCTACAGCATCAATTTCATCTATGAATATAAGACATGGTGCGTGTTTTTTAGCAGTTTCAAAAAGGTCTCTTACCCTTGCAGCTCCAACTCCAACAAACATCTCAACAAAGTCTGAACCGGATATGGATATAAATGGAACGTTTGCTTCTCCGGCTATCGCTTTTGCCAGTAATGTTTTACCTACTCCAGGGTCCCCGTATAACAATATACCTTTTGGTGCTCTTCCTCCAAGCTTTTGATACCTTGAAGGGTCCTTTAAGTACTCTATCAGCTCTTTTACTTCTTCTTTAACCTCATCCATACCTGCCACATCGTCTAACTTAACGTTTGGCTTTTCTTCCAAATAAAGTTTACCTTTACTTTTAGCAAAGGAAAATGCTCTGTTAGGACCACCGGACATCTGCCTCATCATAAAAATCCACAAACCTATAAAAAGTAATATTGGTAACCAAGATACAAGAAGAGTCATCAACCAGCTATTACTTTCGGTAGATACAACTTTTACCTGAACTCCATTTTCAGATAGTATATCGTAAAGTTTAGAATATCCCGGCGGAATTACCGTTTCAACTTTTTTCCCATCGTGGGTGATCGCTGTAAGCTCTTCCCCCCTTACTGTAGCTTCTACTATTTTGTTTTCATTTACCATAGCCATAAAATCTGTAAAAGAAACCTTAGAGTCAGCCAGTTGTTTAGTTCCAAACATATTAAATGCAAGTATCATCATTGCACCAATTAAAAACCATATAAAAAGACTTCTTGTCAACTGCAACTTTGCTCCTCCTTAACTTTAAAACATACAATGTTTTTAGAATCTTCTTCAACGGGATAGTAAGCTGACCTTTTATAGCCTACTATCCATAATATTTTATCATTAAAAACTAAAAGTGGTATAGATTTTCTCATGTTTTTGGGTATCTTTAAATCAATAAAAACATCTTTCAATTTTTTTTCGTTTTTTCTTCCAAAAGGTACAAACCTGTCTCCTTCTTTCCTAAATCTAACGGTAAACTCATCTGAATCTACATTAAAACACTCAATACAACTACTTTTTTTTACTCTTTCCAAATCCAGTTCTTCCGGTTTAAAGGCTGTCAAGGTTATTCCTGCTTCATCAATAAAAATTGATTGACCTATTTTTAATTTATACTCTTTAGAGAATTTTTCTACCTCTTTTATCCGGCTTACAGTAAGTTTGTTATACTCTTTTATCAGTTTAATATCTTTTTCTAAAAACATCGTTTTTGTTCCACCGGATTTCAACATTTTAAGCAATTTTAACAAATTTTCATACGAAAGATGTACTTCATAATTTTCATAAAGCCATTTTTTTATTACTCTGTATTTCACAGCATCCGGATAGCTGTTTAAATCTTCTAAGTCAAGGTGCTCCTTTTTTCTTATCTTAGAAAAAACTTCCTCAGAGTACAAATCTAAAAATTCATCATCAATAGTTTGAAAATAAGATAACCTTAAAAGAGAGTCTTCAAGACTATGGTTAATAGATTTTGCAATGGGTATTAAATCAAGTCTTACTTTGTTTCTTAGATAACGCTTGTCAAAATTAGACTTATCTACTACATATTCTAAACTGTTTGCTTTACAGTAATCTAACAGTTCCTCCTTTTTTATAAAATACAAAGGTCTAATTAAATTTCCTTCTTTAGGTTTAAATCCTTTCAACCCATTTTTATTTCCTTGAATAAACCATAAAACCATTGTTTCTATTAAATCCGATAGATGATGGGCTGTAGCCAACTTATTAAAGTTTTCCTTTTCCATAACTTCATTAAAGAACTTGTATCTTTCCTGTCTTCCGGCTTCTTCTACAGATATTTTATTTTCTTTTGCAATTTTTTTAACGTCTGTTTTTTTTGTGAAAATTTCAACATTTAACTTCTTGGCAAAATTTACACAAAACTCTTCATCTTTGTCAGATTCTTCTCTGAGAGAATGATTTAAATGAGCTAAAGCAATTTTATTTATTTTTAAAGATTTTTTGAATTTAAGGAGTAAAGAAGTCAAAACTACAGAGTCTGGGCCTCCAGAAAACGCGACTAAAATATTATCATTTGGTTGAATTAAAGAGTACTCTTTGACTGCTTTAAGGAAAAGTTTTTCTACCATTTTTTAAATGGCGGTACAGGGATTCGAACCCCGGACCCCGCGGATATGAGCCGCGTGCTCTAACCAACTGAGCTATACCGCCAAATTTTGATATATATTTTACTAAAAAATTTTATTTATGCAACTTGTTTTAATCTTTTTGCAGCTCTTGAAACCCTTCTAGCCGCTTCGTTTTTATGTATTGCACCTTTTGCAGCTGCCCTGTATGCTAACTTTTGACAAAGAGGTAAAAGCTTTTCAGCTGCTTCTTTTCCTTCTTTCTTTAATGTTTCATAGAACTTTTTGAAAGCTGTTTTCATTCTCGATATGTGGTATCTGTTTTCAAGTCTTCTTCTTTCAGCAACTCTAACGTTCTTTTGTACTCTTCTTTTATGTTTTAACTTTTTTGGTGATAACGTAGCTTTTGCCATCTATTCCTCCGTTTTACTATCAAATTTAAGAGAATATATTTTACACCTTTTAAAAAAAATTTGCAACCTTTAGTGATTTATGTTAATCTAATTTACTCAAAATTTTCCTTAGGAGGTTAAAATTGGCAAACATCAATGTAGGTACTTTAGATTTTGAAAGAGTATCCTCTCAACCTGTAGAAATTGTTGAAAGAAAAGGTACAGGTCATCCAGATACAATCTGTGATGCATTGGCAGAAGAACTTTCTATTGCATTATCTAACCTTTATAGAGAAGAATTTGGTGCAATAATGCACCATAACGTTGATAAAGCACTTCTTATAGGTGGTGTTGCAGACCCAAAATTCAAAGGTGGAAAAATAATAGAGCCTATAGAAATATACTTAACTGGAAGAGCTATAGATGAAAGAAATGGGAAAAAATTACCGGTGAAAGAGTTGGCAGTAGAAACAGCACATAAATGGCTTAAAGAAAATATACCTAATCTGGATATAGTAAATCATATAATAGTTCATCCAAAATTAAAACCAGGAAGTAAAGACCTTGTTGAACTCTTTGAAAGATTCCAATTAAAAGGTGAAATACCTTTAGCTAACGACACTTCATTTGGTGTAGGATTTGCACCATTTTCTGATGTTGAAACGATAGTTTATGAACTTGAAAGAGCTTTAAACAATAAAGATTTTAAAAAAGAACATCCTTACGTTGGAGAAGATATAAAGATAATGGGTGTTAGAAATAAAGATAACATAAGAATCACAATAGCTATGGCTTTTGTTGATAAATACATCAACGACATAAAAGATTACGTTGAGAAAAAGGATATTGTTACAAATTACGCCTACTCAATAGCTCAAAGGTTAACAACAAAACATGTAGATATCTTTGTAAACACAGCTGATGATATAGAGAATGAATCCGTTTATATAACTGTCACAGGAACATCAGCTGAAGCCGGGGATGATGGTCAAGTAGGAAGAGGAAACAGAGTTAACGGACTTATAACTCCATACAGACCTATGAGCTTAGAAGCAGCAGCCGGTAAAAATCCTGTAAGTCATATTGGGAAAATATACAACACCGCTGCTATGGATATGGCAGAAAGAATAGTGTCAGAAATAGAGGAAGTGGAAGAAGCATACTGCTACCTTGTAAGTCAAATAGGAAAACCTATTACAGAACCACAAGTTTGTGATGTGAAACTAAGAGCTACCTGTGATATAAGTAAAATAAAAGATAAAGTATTAAAAATAGCTCAAGAAGAGATAGACAAACTACCTACAACATGGCAAAAATTCTTAAAAAGACACTTTAGACTTTATTAATATTTTTATCCGGGAGGTTTTTACCTTCCGGATATTTAGTATAATAGTAAAGAAACCTTTGACCTATTAAAATCACATCAAAAGACATTTTAACCCATATTAAAAATACAAAAACAGAACCAAGTGTCAAAAATAAAGGACTCTTTGATAAAAACTTAATTAAAATCGTTTCAAACACAACCTTTATAAAAACTAAAAAAATAGTAAAAATGATTGAACTAACAAATACTCTTTTAAAATCTACACTTACAGGTGTAAAAAACTTGTACAGAAGAAAAACAAAAAACCAAAATATTAAAATTTCAGACAAATTCAATAAATGAAAGAATATATGGATATTCTCCGCAATAAAGTCCACAACATACAAAATCCATTTTATAAAAAACAAATCAAGTTTTTCCAAAAAACCTTAATTTCTTGTATATACTTAAATACAAAAGTTACCATGTATAAGATTAAAAAAAGTAAAGATAAGAAAGGTAAAGCAACAACGGCAACAATCAAATTTTTCTTTTTCCCATGATATTCCATTTCCCATACGTAAGAAAAAGACATTTGTATAGCTATAAACAAATCTTTTGCAAAGTACAGGGAAACTAACACACTCAAAAAAGAGACGTTGATGGAAGTTTCCTTACTGTAGAATTTTAATACAACATTTAAAAACTGTTCTGCAACGGAAGGAAAAAGATTGTAAAACACATAGTAAACGTAAGATATGTTAAAGAAAGCTATCAAGCTAAACACAGAAAAGATAAATATTATCAAAGGGAATATAGATAAGAGTAAATAATAAGTTAAAGCAGAGCTATGATAACTGTAATTTTTTAAGAAATAGTCTTTTACCGAGAAAAATAGAGAAATAGAAATGGGGATAAAAATCCCCTTTAACCTTTTTATCAACCTTCTGTTTTAACAGCTTCTTCTAACTTCTTAACCTTTTCTTCTAACTCTGCTATCTCTTTTGCCTTTTCTTCTTCCGATAGGTTTTCACTTCTTTTAACCAGAGAGTTTAACTTTTCGACTACATCATCAAAAGCAGATTTTACTTTTTCTGTCAATTCTGCTTGTTTTAAGTTTTCTTGAATTTCAGAAAGTTTTTCCAAAATTTCATCTTTTCTCTTGTAAGCAAAGTAAGCACCTACAGCCGCCAATGCAGAACCAAGAGCCACTACTACAGCTTTTTTGTTCATCTTCTTTCCTCCTGTTTTATTAATTCTTCAAGCTTTCTGATTTTTTCTTCTACTATATTAAGTATATCGTCATCTAAATTTTTGTCAATAGCGTTGTTTTTATCAATTAATTTCTTAATAGAGTTTATAGTATCCTCAATTCTCATCTTTACATCTTTTGTAAAATTAGATTGTTTGACTTTTTCCTCTATAAATCTTACTCTCTCTTTTAACTGCTTTCTTCTTGAATAAAGTAAATATCCAAAACTAAGAACTGTAATTCCAAATACAAACCATTTAATTAGTTTTTTCACTTTTTCCCTCTTATAAACTTAAATATTCTAAAAAATCCTAAAAATCCAGATATTCCACTTAAGTTATCAATAAATTTAGACACTTTTGGATAAATCTGTTTATAATCCGACTGAATTTGAACTATTAAATCTCTGATTTTTAAAAAAAGTAGTATCCAAAAGATTGTTCTTACTAATGCCATTATTGCTATAAAAAACATAGAAAATGCAATCACACCTAAAAAAAATGTTTCCATTTTTATCCTCTTAAATAAGAATTACATTTATATCCGGAGTTTTTAACATAGAATTACTTACAGTGCAACCTCTTTTTCCTATTACGATAACCCTTTCTCTTTGTTCAGGTGTTAAATCTCCATCGAAAGATACTTCGATATCTATTTTTTCATATCTGTTTTCTGATTCATGTTTTTTACCTTTAACGTTAATTTTTAAATTCGATATGTTTAGTCCTTTGTGTTTTGCGTAAGCGTCCACCGTAATTCCAAAACAATAGCCAATGGATATAAGCATTAAATCTGTTGCATTAAATGTTGTATTAGATAGATTTAGTATAAAATCTTTATTCTCCATCTGACCTGTAAATCCTTCTTCTGTCAGTTTGATTATAGCTGTTTTTTCTTCAGCCATCATTTACCTCCTTTAAGAGTTTTTTACGGTAATTACTCAAAAAGTTATGAGCTAACCTAACAGGTTCAGGCAGTTTATAACCTTTTAATGTTTTTATTATAACATATAAAGAACTCTCTATACTGATGTTGTTTCCAGGAGAGATAAAAATGGGATTTGTGTTTTTTTTAACTCTTAATGCATAACCTCTTACTTCTCCGTCTGCAAAAACAGGGCTAAATGTCATGGGTTTGTTTTCTGGAGGATTGTATTTACCGTACAGTGGACTTTTTCCACATCCTATACTTATAGTATCTGTAATAACTCCAAAATGGGAAGCTATTCCCATTTTTCTTGGATGAAGTATTCCTTGTCCATCTAATATAAAAACATCTGGATTGATTTTTAGTTTTTCGTATGCATCCATTATCGAAGGGATTTCTCGAAATGCCAAGAAAGTAGGAATGTAGGGAAAATCAACCTCTTTTTGACCGTACACCACTTCTTTAACGGAAAAATCTATTATATCCATAACAACTATACAGCTTATGGCTGTTGTTGGCTCTTTGTAAGGGTTTAGAAAAGTCGTATCTATTCCGGCAACAGTTTTTATGTTTTCTACATTTATTTTGTCTTTTAAATTAAGTTTTTTAGATAAATGTATCTGATAATCTATTAACTTTTCTAAATCCATCAGTACTCTCCCGTTTCTTCTGAGTAAAGTTGAAATAGTTGACTTTTATTAATATAAACTATATTCAGAACTAAACCTATTAAAAAACTGAATGTTAAAAGTGCTGTTCCACCATAACTTAAAAATGGAAGAGGAACACCAACAACTGGAGCGATAGCTAAGTTCATAGCGATGTTTATAAACGATTGAAAAGCAAGTAAGGAAGCTACTGCATAACATATAAATTTACCAAAGTTATCTTTTGTACCTTTTCCTATCAAAAATATTCTTAAAGATAGTACAAGATAAAGAGATACTAAAGTAAATGATACAACAAATCCCCATTCTTCTCCAATTGATGCGAATATAAAGTCTGTGTGTTGTTCCGGAAGAAAGAAATATTTAGATTGTGAACCTTGAAGATATCCTTTTCCTGTTAACATTCCTGAACCTATCGCTATTTTAGACTGAATAACATGGTAAGCTGTGCCTTTTGGGTCCGCTTCCGGATTTAGAACTGCCAAAATCCTATTTTTTTGATAGTCTTTAAGATGCATCCAAATAAAAGGTGAAGAAACCAATAAGATAAGTAAAAAGATAAAAATATACCTTAATTTAAATCCAGCTAAAAATACTATAACTAACACAGGTAAAACAATCATTATCCCACTTCCAAGATCCGGTTGAGAGTAAACCAGTAAAAAAGGAATGAAAGAAAAAATCATAAGTTTAAAAAAATCCTTTAATCCTATAGGAAGTTTTGAAGAAGAAATATAACTAGCTGAGAATATAATCATTATTCCTTTCATGAGTTCAGAAGGTTGAAGTTGGAAAAATCCTAAATTTATCCATCTTTTGGCACCGAGAATAGTAGTTCCTACAAATTTTACCAAGATAAGCAAGATTATCCCAATAATATATAAGTAAAATGATAAAGATAACAACCATCTATAATCAAACAAAAAAGTGGTAGTCAATATAATTAATAAAGAAAATGATACAAAAACTATCTGTTTTAAATACAAGTTAGAAAACTCATGGTAAGATGCGCTGTATATGTTTATTACACTAAAAATAAGTAAAATAAGTGTTATTCCAAACACTATAAAATCTAAATTTTTTAGTTTTTCCAAAACTATCATTTTCATTTTACTTCAAAAACTCCTTCCTTAAACGCTCTTTTTAAGATGTAAGCCATCAGTGGCGCAGCCGTTCCTCCACCACTTTCTCCATGCTCCACAAAGACTACTCCTGCAACTTGTGGATTTTCGTATGGAGCAAAGTCAATAAACCATGCATGGTCCCTTAACTCCCATTTACTGTGTTTCTTCTGTCTTGTTAGATACGTATACACTTGGGCTGTTCCTGTTTTACCTGCATTTTTAACTGGAACCGTTTTTAAAGCTTTAGCTGTTCCTTGTGGACCGTAAACTACCAAATACATACCGTATTTTACGGTATCAAGGTTCCATTTCTTTATCTTTATAGTTCTAACAACTTCCGGATTCAAATGAATAAACATCTGCTTTTTGTTATCATAGTATCCTTTTAAAATCTGTGGTTTTAAAACTTTTCCGCCGTTTGCAATTGGGACTACAATTTTTGTTGCATCAAAGGGCGGAATGGAAAGATAACCTTGTCCTATACTTAGATTTACAGTGTCTCCGTAAAACCATCCCTGTTTTAAAACTTTTTTCTTCCATTCTCTATTTGGTACGATAGCTGTTTTTTTCTCAATATCCGGATTTAACTTTTCACCAATTCCAAAAAGCTTGGTGTATTTGTATATATCATCTACACCAAGTTTTAAACCCACTTGGTAGTAAAAAGTATCACAAGACATCTCCAACGCTTGGGCTACATTTATGTATCCACATCCGGCTTTGTTCCAGTTTCTGTACTTGTAATCACCTATTCTAAATTCTGGTCCACTTAAAATTCTTGTTTCTGGAGTTATAACACCTTCTTCCAACGCTGCTATACTTACTAAAGGTTTGTATATGGAACCAGGTGGATATCTTCCATTAAACACTTTATCTAACAAAGGTGTGTATTTATCTTGAGTCAACGCTTTCCATTCTTCAGGTTTAAAACCTTCATAAAATTTTTGTAAATCGTAAGTTGGATAACTGAGGGCTGCCAAAATCTGATATGTATTTGGGTCAACTAAAACAACCGCTCCGGATTTATGCCCTGAAGATTTAAAAGCATCATAAACAATTTTTTGTAATCTAACATCAATGCTAAGATAAATATCGTTACCTTTTTCTGGGTCTTTTTCCCAAAGAACTTTTTTCTGTCTTCCAAAAGCATCAACCAATACTGCCTTTTGTCCGGCTTTTCCTCTTAAGAGATTATCGTATACTTTTTCAACACCAGCTTTTCCTACCAAAGTGTTTAGTGTTATATCCGGATTTTTTTCTACTTCTTCTTTTGCAGGAAAGCCAACGTATCCTATAATGTGTGGAAGATAGTTTGCTTCCGGTGTGTAAACTCTTTTTGGAACTACCTCCAGATAGAAACCTTTTAGTAAATAGCTGTAATTATAGAAATTTTCAACATCTTTCTGAGAGAGATTTTTCTTTAAAGTTATCTTAGGTAGTAGGTTTCTTTTTATTATCTCTTGATTTTTTTCGTCCAAATCCAAGTCAAACATCTGTTTTAAAACCGTTTTTAAATCTTCAATAGAGTAGTTTTCCCTTATTATATATGGAAATCCGATTAAATCAAAGGTAGGAACGTCATAAGCTAATAAAACCCCATTTCTGTCATATATCTTTCCACGAGGGGGATTTGAATAAAAAATCTTAATGTAATTTCTATCTGATATCTCTCTGTAATACTCTCCTTTTATTACCTGTAGATAAAACAGTCTTCCAACCAAAATTAGATAAACACTTAATAATAAAAGTAGTAAAAAATGAAAGCGACTAAACTTCATTTCTCTTTAAAACAAAAATATCAAAGTAATAAACAAAGTACATCATAACAGTGTTTGCTAAAACATAAAAACTTATCAGTTTAAAATCTTCATTTACTAAAAATCCGGTTGTAAAAAATAAATAAGTAGTCTTTGGAACGGAAACTATCAAACTAAGTAATATAACTGTAAGTAATTTTAAAATAAAGTTAAAATTTAAAAAATTATTTTTCAAATTAATGATGTAAAGAGTTGAAAAAAAGTAAGTAAAAGTATTTATAAAGGTTTTATCCGGATTAACCAAGTCTAAAAAAATTCCTACAAAAAGACCAACGTATTTGGCTATCGTTTGTTTATTTTCTATAGTTAACCAAAAAATGTATATTAATGCAAAATCTGGAATAACGAAGAAATTAAAAGTTTTTTTAAAAAAAATACTTGATTGTATTAAAATTAAGATATAAGCTACTAAAAAATACTTTCCATAATAAATCATCTTGGAATCACCAAAACATAATTTAAAGAGTATGGATAGTAAAAGGTTTCTATCTCTATTTCTCTAAAAAATTCACCTTCTTTTGTAGATATTTTTCTAACTATTCCAATGGGTATTCCTTCCGGATTTGAAGAGTTTATCACAGTAGTCTCTACCACATCAGAAAACCTTATATCCTGTTCCGGACGAACGTATTTTAATACTCCTTTTTTGTAATCTAAACCATTATAAAAACATATCTCTCCTGTTTTTCTTGTTCTAACTGTAATTTTGAAATTTTTGTCATTTACAGACATTACTTCAGAAAAGTTTTGACCTACGACTTTAACTATACCTATAAGGTACCCTCCAGCTACGACTAAATCTCCTTCTTTTATGTTCTCTTTCTTTCCAAGGTCTATAAAAAAACCGTCAACCCAGTTATCAGGAGAAAAACCTATAACTTTTCCTACCAACACATGGCTAAACCCATAGTAATTTTTAAAATCTAACATTTTTTTTAAAGCTTCGTTTTCTTTTTCTAAATAAAAATTTTTTTGATTTTCTAATTTTAAAATCTCTATCTGCTTTTTTAAACTTTTATTTTCTTCTAATAAAGACTTTTTATCTTGCAAATAAACAAAAAGATTATTAAAACTTTCAACAATTGAACTTATAGCCTTATTTGGAACACCTATAAAATCTACCGACAGACCTTTGAAGAAATTTGAAAATATAATAAAAAGTACAATCGATATTCCTATTAAAAAATAAGTAACTTTTAATAATTTTCTTTTTACATTAAATAACAAATCCTTTACCTATCATTTAATTGAAACTCTCTTTATAAGCTCTATACTGTTTAAAGCTTTACCTATTCCTATTGCTACAGCTGTTAGCGGGTCTTCACAGTAAACAACAGGTAAATTTGTTTCATTTCTTAATCTTTTATCTAATCCATAAATTAAAGAGCCACCACCTGCTAAAACTATTCCTCTTTCCACTATATCAGCTGCCAACTCTGGAGGTGTTCTTTCTAAGGTTGATTTAACAGCGTTAACAATCTGTAATATAACATCTTCCAACGCTTCTCTTATGTCTTTTCCGGTAATTGTTATACTTCTTGGCATTCCAGCCATATCTCTTCCGCGAATTTCCATCGTTTTGTTATCTCTATCTGAATCTATTGCTGAACCTAAATTTATTTTGATGTTTTCAGCTGTTTGTTCTCCAATAAGGATGTGATAGTTTCTTTTTAAATGGTTGATTATTGCTTCATTCATTTCATCTCCGGCAACTCTTATAGAATTGGATATAACCAGTCCGGATAGAGATATTACAGCTATTTCCGACGTACCACCACCTATGTCAACTATCATGTTTCCCCCTGGCTGTTCAATCGGAAGACCTGCTCCTATTGCAGCTGCCATTGGCTCAGCTATCAAATAAACTTCCCGTGCTCCAGCTTGCCTTGCTGCATCTATCACCGCCCTTTTTTCTACGGTGGTTATTCCTGAAGGAACACCTATTATAACTCTTGGACGAGGATTTATAAGTTTTACCAATGGAAAGTTGTTATGAACTTTTTGAATGAAGTATCTGAGCATCGCTTGCGTTGTGTCAAAATCTGCTATAACACCATCTTTCAATGGTCTTATAACTTGGATGTGTTCAGGAGTTTTTCCTATCATCTCTTTAGCTTCTTTTCCTATGGCAAGAACTTTCCTTTGTGTTTTATCTACCGCAACTATTGAAGGTTCTGTAAGTACAATTCCTTTTCCTTTGACAAAAATTAAAGTATTTGCTGTTCCTAAATCTATTCCTATATCGTTTGAGAACATACCTAATATTTGTCCTAACATTATATCTCCTTACTTTTTTCTTTAATTAAGGTTTTTATATTATTTACAAACTCTTCTACTTTCATAACTTGGGTTTGATTTGTTCCTTTTTTCCTTACAGAAACACAGTTACTTTCAACTTCCTTATCCCCTATTACAAGCATAAAAGGTACTTTTTGTAATTCTGCATCTCTTATTTTTTTGTTCATTCTTTCACTTCTATCATCTACTTCCACTCTTACCTGATTTTCTGATAAAACTTCTTTTACTTTGTTTGCAAATTCTAAATGTTTATCAGCAATAGGTATTATTTTGACTTGAACAGGAGATAACCAAACAGGTAAAAATCCGGCATAATGCTCTATTAAAACACCTATAAATCTCTCTATTGAACCAAATATAGCTCTATGAACCATGTAAGGTCTGTGCTTTTGGTTATCTTCTCCTATATAGTACATATCAAACCTTTCAGGAAGGTTAAAGTCAAACTGAATTGTGGAACACTGCCACATTCTACCTATCGCATCTTTTATTTTAACATCTATCTTAGGACCGTAGAATGCTCCACCACCTTCATCTATTTTATAATCTAAACCTGTTGATTCTATAGCTTTCCTTAAAGATTCTGTAGCAACTTCCCACATTCTGTCATCACCGACAGATTTTTCAGGTCTTGTTGATAAGTATATCTCGAATTCGTCAAAACCGTAGGATTTTAAAGTGTCCAAGGCTAAATTAAGCACTTTTTTTATCTCATCTTCAACTTGGTCTTCTCTACATATTATATGGGCATCATCCTGTGTAAAACCTCTTACTCTCATAAGACCGTGTAATGCTCCACTTCTTTCGTATCTGTAAACCGTTCCAAGTTCTGCAAGTCTTATAGGAAGTTCTTTATAACTTCTTTGCTTTGATTTGTATATCTCTACATGGAAAGGGCAGTTCATAGGTTTTACATAGTAACCTTCTTCTTCTATCTGCATTCTTGGGTACATGTTTTCTTGGTAAAAAGATAAATGTCCACTTGTTTGCCATAGATGTTCTTTACCTACATGTGGTGTGTAAACAAGTTGATAACCCCTTTTTAGATGTTCTTCTTTCCATGCATCTTCTATCTCTTTTCTTATTATCGCACCTTTAGGAAGCCATATTGCAAGTCCACCACCTACTTCTTCGTCTATCATAAATAGTTCTAACTCTTTTCCTATTTTTCTGTGGTCTCTTTTCTTTGCTTCTTCAAGCATGTTGAGATATTCTTTTAACTCTTTTTCCGTCCAAAATGCTACACCGTATATCCTTTGAAGCATAGGGTTTGTTTCTTTACCTCTCCAGTAAGCTCCCGATACAGATATTAATTTGAAAGCACCTGCTTTATCCGTTGAAGGAAGGTGTGGACCTCTACATAAATCTACAAAATCCCCTTGTTTATACACTGATATTGGTTCATTTTCCGGAATGTTGTGTTTTATTATGTCTATCTTGTATATTTCTCTTTTCTTTTCGAAAAATTCTATCGCTTGTTCTCTCGGAAGTTCTTCTCTTTCTATCTGATAGCCTTTTTTTATTATTTCTTTCATTTTATCTTCTATTTTTGGAAGGTCATCATCGGTGAGTCTAACTCCTTCTATCTCTACATCATAATAAAAACCATTTTCTGTTGTTGGTCCTATACCAAGATGAACGTTTTCATCTCCGTATATTTCTTTAAGTGCCTGAGCCATAATGTGAGCCAAGGAATGTCTTAAAATTTCAAGGCTTTCTATATTGTCTTTCTTTAAAAATTTTAATGTTCCGGATTTTTTTATAGGAGTATGAACATCAATGATTTCTCCTTCAAATTTTGCTCCTATTACATCTTTAAATTGACCGTTTAAGTTTTGAAGTATCTCTTTTAATGTAATTCCTTCTAGATAGCTAAACTTTTGATTTAAATCTTCTATATAAAGGTCTATCATTTACTCTCCTCGTTTTGAGATGAAATTTTATAAGCATATATTATAACATTTTCCGGCTCTACAGAGATTATCTTATATCGAGAAGAATCCAATATAACCTCTACAGGTAGCTGATTTTTTCCCTCTTTTAGTTTTTCTCCTCTTACAAAAGCTTTAACTTTAATAGTATCCGGTTTTTCCATAATTTTACCTTCTAAGGTTATCTTAACTTTTTCCGGTTTTATCTTTTTTATATCCAACTGTCCTGGAATATCAATTACATCAACATAACTGTAAATCTGAACCTTTGATTGAGTTTGGGCTGTAACGTTAAGCCAAAGTAAAAAAGCAACAATAAAAGATAGTATTTTTAAAGGCAGATTTTCTAAAATAAAGATTTTTAATTTTTTCAAACTATTTTTTTTCTTCATTTTTTCCTTTTCCTAACCTTTTTCTTAAAATTTCAAAAGTAGATGGTTTTTCTATCCCTAAAAGTTTGTATAATCTCTTTCTCAAACCAAGAGCATCAAGGTTTTTGTATATTTTACCATCTACACAAATGGATATCTCTCCTCTCTCTTCTGAAACAACTACAGCAACGGCATCTGTTTCTTCCGAAATTCCCAAAGCGGCTCTGTGTCTGGTCCCAATATTTTCCGGAATGTCTGTAGATATAGTTAAAGGTAAAAAACATCTTGCAAAAGCTATTTTCCCTTCTTTTATAACAACAGCTCCATCGTGAAGGGGCGTTTGAGGAGTAAAAATTGTAATAAGAAGTTCTGAAGAAACCTCACTATCTATTTTAACTTGACCTTCTATGTAATTTGTTAAATCAACGTTTCTTTCAAAAACTATCAAACTTCCAATTTTTCTTTCAGCCATGAATAAACAAGCTCTTATCACATCGTCTACTACCTTTTTATTTGTTGCAGTTAAAAATCTAAATATACCTTTTTCTCCTAGCTTTGCTAATCCTCTTCTAAGTTCTGGCTGAAATATGACAAACACTAAAAATATACCTAAACTCCAAAGATTTTCAAAAATCCATTCTAAAGTGTTTAAATGTAAAATTTTTGCAAAAAGCCATACAGACAGTAAAAAAAGTAAACCTATTAGGATTTGCCATCCTCTTGTCCCTGCTAAAAATTTCAGTAAATAGTATAAAATTACAGAAACAAGTATAATATCTATAACATCTTTAAACTCTATCCCCATAAGAGTGTTTATAAAATTTTGTAAATCATTCAACTTTATAGCCTCTTACAGTATCTAAAATAGTTAAAAACTGTGCTGTTTCTTTTACATCGTGTACTCTCACTATATGAGCTCCATTTAGAACAGCATAAGCTGTAGCTCCAAGAGATGCGTACAATCTATCTTTCGGCTCTACATCTTTTTTTGTTAACAGATTTTTTAAAATTATGTTTAAAAAAGATTTTCTTGATATTCCAATCAAAATAGGAAGTCCTAAAATTTTAAATTCATTTAGCCTTTTGATTATTTCTACATTATGTTCCACTCTCTTCCCAAAACCTATTCCTGGGTCTATTATAAATCTATCTGGTCTTATACCATTTTTTAATCCATAATTTATTTGATTTTTGAAAAATTTTATTATATCGTGTACCACATCATCATAATATATATCTCCTTGTTGCATATTTTTTGGAGTACCTTTTATATGATTTATAACAATAGGACAGTCGTACTTTGCAACAACTTTTACCATATCCGGGTCAAAACTCATTCCACTGATGTCATTAATAATATCTGCTCCTTCTTCTAACGATGCTCTTGCAACAACGGATTTATAAGTATCTACAGATATAAAAAATCTATCACCTAACTCTTTTCTTAAAGCTTTAATTACCGGAATAACTCTTTCTAACTCTTCATCTACACTTACCGGCTCTGCTCCTGGACGTGTAGATTCTCCACCGATATCAATTATATCTGCACCTTCTTCAAGCATTTTGGATACTTTATTCAAAATATAGTTAATATCTTTATAATTTTCACTACCATTGGAAAATGAATCCGGAGTAACGTTTACAACACCCATGATAACAGTTTTTGTTCCAAGGTTTATAAACTTTCCTTTGTAATTTATTTTAAAGTGTTTTTTTTGAAGATTAATCCACTGTTGAGAAAGTTCCAACGCTTCTTCTTTTTTATTCCCAACTAACATTCTATTTATAATTTCTTTAAATTGGTCCTCATTTTCTACTACAACCGGACTTAAAAAAGGGTCGTTAAAATAGATTTTAAAAATTTGCTTATCTATTGGTCTTATAATCGGAAAATCTCTCATTTTCGTCTCCCAAAAATTTTTTTAGAAATCTATTATATCTTATCAACGTATGTAACATGTTATGCAACATATATGCAACAATGCAACAGGTATGCAACATTACCTAATTTTAAATATTTACTATATATCAAATATTTAATTATTTGGCACATTTATTGCATTTTATAAAAATAGAATTCTTTTAGGAGGTAGTAAAATGGCAACAGTATCAAAGTTAAAAGAGCTTGTATAGGTTCATATAGACAATGAGCATGTATAGGTTCATATAGACAATGAGCATCTACCTTGATAAAATAATCAAACAAAATAGGAGGTAGATAAAATGAAAG